>JAEZDX010000008.1 GCA_023417975.1 Bacillota bacterium | reverse complement strand
TTGGTGGTGAAAGATCCTAAGAAAATAAGAGAGTTCCTATGGTACATGGATAAATGCAAACTGGAGAAACCCGGTGAAAAGGACTCCAAGATAGGATGGATATATCAAGCTGTACTTTACAGCAATGATAAAGAAGTAGTAGCTGTTACCTTTGGCGATCCTATTGTATTAAGGACTTACGATGATAAAACGAAAGAATACAATTATGCTTATTACTTCCCGGCGAAAAATGAAGTAACTCCAAAAAAAATTGATGACTTTTTAGCCGCTGTTAATCCGGACTGGGTTCAAAAAGCTGCTGACACTAACATAGACATGCACTGACATGGATAAAGTTTATTAAGCAGTGTTTGTCATGGAATAGGCTTTTCTTTGGTAAGTTTTTTATAGTACACCACAACATAATTATAGGATGAAAATAAGGTGCTATTCTTTAATCAAGGAACAGCACTTTCATTTTTTCTCATGTTCTGTTTTGGAGGGAACCTACCACCGTTTTTAATGGTTTAGTCCTAAGAAGATATCTAGATAAGAAGATACTTAACTCAATTTTTCCGCTATGTACAAGGAAAAGTTTAAGAATGAGCTTACATAGCCGCCTCTGCTTGCTGCTTGCATATATCCGGAATCAAAGCAAAGATATAAAAGACAAAAGCTGCAGGAATCCAAATCCTGCAGCACTATTATACCTCACCCTTGCAAAGATATATGGCTATAGCCTGATAGTTTTGCGGTTCATGTATAATTAAGTTTCCGACTTTTAGTTCAGCCTTAAAGCCTTTCTCTGAGAATACGGTATCTATCCTATAATTATGAGAAACGCTAAGCTGAATACTTTCGGGTAGTGTTCCGCCAAAGGTATGAACTACAACTAAGGCTTGTTTTGCATCACTGCCTTCTCTTATAATTGCCTGCCAGCCTTCCGGATGCCTATAGCTTTTTATATCGGTTCCAAAGCGGCGGCTAAAGCCATGCTTAATTATTGAAGCGCCTTTCTTATAAAATTCAATACCTCTAGCTACTATATCCCATTGCTCATTATTAAGGTCATAAACGTCCCCTGATAAGCACATTCTTCCAAGAAAAGTACTTGCTAATGAATATACAAGCCGCCTCTCAGAGTCATCCTTTCTTAATACAGCCCAAATCTGACTTTTGCTAGGAAGTACTGCCCGGTGCAAATTTGCAGCAATAATAGGAATTTCAGCACACTCATGCGCATCGGAAAAGGAGGACATGTCGGTTATTGCCATCATGGAAGGCTCCAGCCTATGTCCGCCGGAGGAGCAGTTTTCTATTACCAAATCAGGTATTTGCCTTCTAATCTCTTTTATGAAGTTTTGTGTTGCCTCTATTTTCTGCCTCAGCCCTTCACCAAGAGAATCTGCGCCGTCACAGCCTATTCCGATATTATCGTTATAATCTATTTTTAAATACCCGAAATTATATTTTTTTATAAAATTAATAACTTTTTCTTGAAGATAATCAATGACAAACTCATCCGTCATATCCCAAAAACGCCGGTTTCCTGTAGTAATTACATGGTTATCTCGTTTAAGCATATGCTCAACATTATAAAATCCATCGCTTTCTCTTCCACAGATTTCAAATTCAAACCATATTCCCGGTATCATACCGCACTGACGTATGAGCTCCAAGGTTCTATCCAAGCCCCCCGGAAAAAGCTCCTGGCAAAGCTTCCAATCTCCCATACTCACATCCCAGCTTCGGCCCGACTGCTTATACCAGCCGCAGTCTATTACAAAGTACTTTATTCCCCGGCCCTTAAGCTTTTCGGCGATTTTCCGTAAGTTTTCTTCTGATGGGTTTCCCCAGGTCGTACAAAATTCATTGAAAATGATAGGTAAATCTACTTCCACCTTCGGCTGATTAGCAACCATATTCCAATGAAAATCCGTTAACTTTTGGGCTGCCTCATCAACTCCTCCTTCTGAAACCGTAACAATTGCTTTTGGAGTTGTAAATTTTTCTCCGGGCTTAATTTTCTTATACCAATGGCCAAATTCCCTATCTGCCAGCCCACCGGATATGCAAAGCGCATTATCCCTCCTATAAAGCTCCAATTGCCAAGAAGCCGGGCAGGCAATTTGTGCTGCCCAGCTCACTTCATTTTTCCTATCTTCTATGGCAGCAAAGGGAAAATATCCTCTTACAGGCATGGAGCCAACCTGACCGAATCTTTCACACCGTACACCATACTTAGACCAGGATGGCTCAAGCTGCAAGTCTTCTACAGGTAAGCTTTCAAGCCGTCCCTCTGCACTCCAGGCACTTCTTAGTCTGTGCACAATTAGGGTATTTGGTGCATCCTCCTGCTCAAAGGGAGTAAGCTCCCCTATGGAAAAACTTGAAAGCAGCTCCAAACATGTTTCTTCTGAGCTCAAATTTTGAAAAACTGTAACTGCTTCAACAGCTGCATAGCCAAAGTACCATTTCAAATGGTGCTCAATGTAGAAATTACGATAATCCTTTAAAACTGTCACAACAGTATTGGAGTTTTCATCTTCTTCGAGATATTGTTTTTCAAATTTAAAATTGGCAGTAGATTCACTGTTACGCATAGTAAGTCCATGAGAAAATCCATCAGGATAAGCATCTCCTGCAAACTTTATGTGGACTAAAGGGTCTATGCTGCAGTTCTTATCCATACATGCCTTATGAACCTTATTGGCCGGTATTAGTGCAAGTCCAACATTTTTGCTATCCGTATCCATATAATAGCGGACTATAATGGAGTCCCATTGAAATTGAGACAATATTTTCTTCATTATTAAATTCTCCTTGTGTATTTGTTTGCCCTATTATTTTAAGATTGCTCCTGCAGTAAGAGCATTTTCTATTTGTTCACTGCTAAACAGATATATTAAAACTGTAGGTATACTTGAAATTATCATTGCTGCACCAATCTGTCCCCAGTGGGATACACCGATACTTACAAAGAAATTAAGAAGTCCTACGGATAAGGTTTTTAGCTGGTCTTTGCCAACCAATATGAAGGATAAAAAGAATTCGTTCCAAGTGTTCATAAATATAAGAACACACTGAGTGGCAAGTGCAGGTTTTACGATAGGGAGAATTATTTTAAAATAGCATTGGTAAATATTGCAGCCATCCATACATGCTGCTTCCTCCAGCTCCTTAGGTAAGGTTCTGAAAAATGCATACAGCATCAAAATACAGGACGATAGGGCAAAAGCGGAATAAGGCAATATAAGTCCAAAATATGTGTTTTTCAGCCCCAGCTGCTTTAGTAGGATGAAAATAGGAATTATAACAACTTGAACCGGTACGATAAGCCCAAGGGAGCAATAGCTTAAAGCTAAGCTTTTAAATTTCCATTCCATTCTGCTTACACAATAAGCAAACATGCAGCCCAGTAAAAGTGTGATTACAATGGTTCCCACAGTGTAGATGATGCTATTAAAGAAGTAAGTAAAAAAATGAAACTTTTTCAGTGCCTCTCCATAGTTTGTAAATACCCAGTGCTGAGGCAGTCCAAAAGGATTGCTATATACTTCGTCCTTGGATTTAAAAGACATAGTAAGCATCCAAAATAGCGGAAATATACATGAAAGCCCAATTAACACAAGCATAATCTTTATAACAAAACTTGAAATCTTCTTTTTCATATTGCTAACCCTCCCATGTCAAAATTCTATTTTTTCTCTAGCCACGGATTTATTTATTATGACTGTAATGATGAGACATTCAATAATAAACAGAACAGCTATGGCACTTCCTTGTCCAAAATCAGACATAGAAAATGCAGTATAATATAATTGATATATAACCGTTCTGGAAGCATCTCCCGGTCCACCGCTAGTCATTATTCTTACATGTGCAAATTGAGACATACACCCTAAAACAGATACAAAAAGCAAATATTTAATCATTTCCTGAAGTAATGGTACAGTTATCTTAACACTTCTTGTAAAGAATCCTGCTCCGTCTATAAGAGCCGCCTCGTAGTAGGTCTTTGGTATAGTTTTAATGCCCGTATAGAAAATTAATGCATTTAGTCCAAGGTATTGCCACAAAAATGCAACAGCAATACTTAATACTACAGTTTTATCATTTGACAGCCAAGCAGTCGCTAAATTTCCAAGTCCCAAAGTTTTTAAAATATTATTCAAAAGTCCCCATTGAGGCTCATAAATAGCAACCCACATTTGTGCAATTACAGTTACTGAAAGCACAGCGGGAAATACAATTGCTGCTTTAAAATATCTCTTCATCCACTCAGTCTGTACATCGATAAGCAGGGCCAGCAGCAAGGATATTGGAAGGGCAATTAATATTGACAAAGCTACTATAATAAGTGTGTTTAAATTTGATTTCCAAAACACAGGATTTTTCAAAACTTCAATATAATTTGACAGGCCAACAAATCCGGAGCTTTTAAAACCATCATTTTTTTGAAGGCTTATGAGTATTTCCGGGAAAATAGGATAAACAACAAAAAGAGTAAATAATATTAAAGTTGGAAGCGCGAATATACAAATTGCAAGTTTATTGCCAAATATTTTTTTCATACCATACCACCTCTTAAACAATATCCCTATATGAAACCTTGTCATATAGGGATATATATTTATATATTAATCTGTTTATAAATTCAAAGATTACTTCCCATTATTCTTCCATATAGGATTGATAGCCTTTATAAAATCGTCAGGTGAATATTGACCTGTAAGCAGCCTGCTGTCTGCTGTTGATATTTCAGCCGACATCTTTGTATCATATACTGCAGACCATAATGACGGAACCTTCAGCTTTGCAGCATTAAACTGATCCAAATTCTTCTTTGCAAGCTCTGACATTCCCTCAAGCTTTATACCTGTATCATAAGCTGTAGGTGCTTTGTTTACAGTGTTATAAAATAACGCATCTTGCTCTGCACAGAACATTGCAAACTTTGCAGCCACTTCAGGGTTCTTAGTGTTCTTAGAAACAAGATATCCGCTGAGCGGTGCACCCCAGTATTGAATTGCAGCACTTGTATCTACGCCCTCTTTTGCTGACGGCCACAGCATAAAGTCAAGATCCTTAACTGACTTTTCAAGGTTTGGAAGCTCCCAAGTAAACATGGCAAGCATTGCTGACTTACCTGCAGTAAATTGCTCTACAGCAGGGCCATAATCCACATTTGTTACACCCGGGTCAAATGCTCCGGCCTTCACAAGCTGTTGAATTCTGCCTAATGCATTTTTAACAACCGGATTTGTGAAATCTGTTTTGTTATTTACTAAATCAACTACAGCATTAGGATCTTCAACCATCATCATAGTCTGCAGCATATGCAGATTAGGAGTCCATCCGTCTTTTCCTACAACGGACATTGGAACAATACCCTTATCCTTTAAAGCTTTACATGCAGCTACAAGCTCATCAAAGGTTTTCGGAACCTGAATGTTATTAGCTGTAAATATTTCTTTATGATAGAATAATCTTGGAGTAAAATACTGATCGGCACCGGGCTGTAAACAATAAATCTTTCCATCCTTCCATGGTGCAATTGCTTCTTTCATAGTGAATTTCTGATCAAAACCGGCCTTTTTCACGTAATCGGTCAAATCCAAGCAATTACCTGAATTAAGTACAACTAAAGATAAATTTTGTTCAGAAAACCAAACATCCGGTAAATCTCCTGAAGCATTATATGTCTTAAGCTTATTGTAGTAATCCTGTCCGCCTCCGCCCAAGTCGTATTCCACTTCAACATTAGGCATTGCTTTTTCAATGTTTTTCTTTATAAAATCTTCTCTTATTTTGTTTCTGTTGTCGTCTGCGCTCAATGAAAGAAATTTGATCTTTACCTTTTGAGAATTAGCATCACCGGAACTATTATTTCCTTTTTTATCACCGGAAGCACATGCAGAGAGAGAAAGAATCGTCATTGCAGAGATAGCTAAACAAAGAAGTTTTGAAAACTTACTCATAGTTATACCCCCCTATTAAAATTAGGTTACTTATTAATTGGATTATAGCCCTTCGAAGGTTATATTAACGTTTACAATTATATTATAGAAGCTATTGGTAATTATTGAAGGGAAAATTGTGGGGCATGCAGTAAATTTATCGGATTATTTTTTAGGCTATGCTTAATTAATACCTTCGCTGTATTTACTTGGAGATATTCCATAGTATTTTTTAAAGCACTTTCCAAAATAATTTGCATCTGCATAGCCAACTTTATTGGCAACATCAATAACAAGATGATTCCCCGCATCAAACAGTTCCTTGGCTTTCTTTAACCTATACTCGGTTATATACTCATTAATTGTGGATTCGGTCTCCTTTTTGAATAAATAGCAAATATGACTGTAATTTATAAATAAATGCTTGGCAAGCTCTTGAATATTCAGCCCTTCATCCATATAGTTTTCAGCTACATACCTTTTAACCTTTTCGATAATCTTTGACGACTTGGAGGTTTTATTTTTTTCAACGTAGCTTACCGTAGAAAAGAATATATGTTTAATCCAGCCTTCAATTTCCTTCAAGGTCTTTTTCCCTTGAATCTTTTCAATGATATTAAATTGCTTTTCACCGGTTATATCTATAAAATTATGTCCGCATTCTCCGGTAAATTGAATGCATGTAGATATCATCTCAATGCAGATTACAAGCAAAAGCTCATGGTTAACTTTTCTCATTCTTACTTCTTGAAATATTTGAGCTATTAATTTCTCCGCTTGCTCAGTATCACCTGTTCTCATGCTCATGAGGAGCTGATTTCTATAGGCTGTTGAATAAACATTTGTTGTGAGGCTTGTCTGAGAAACCGAACTATAGAAAATAACTTTATTTTTCCCTTGAATAATCCTGTCCTTTAAAGCAGTCAAAGCCTCACTGTAGGAACCCGAAATGTCTCTTATATCCTCTTTCACATTCCCAACTCCAATAGACATAGTAATCTTAAGGTATTTCTGGACCAAGTCTATGATTTGCTCCAGCTTTGATACTAACCTTGAATAAGAGTTATCATCTTTTTCATCGTCAAATGCAGTTATGATGCAAATTCTTTCTAAATTATCCCTAAACACCTCAAATGTAATTGAATTCTTAAGCACCTCATGTACAATGTTTGAAACCGCAAATCTCCAAAGATGCTTGTCTTCTTGCGTGAAGTCAAAGTTGTCTTCATCACCCAGTTCAATTACCATAACCTGATAGTATTTAGATATAATTTTAATATTTAAATATTCAAGCCTGCTTTTTATTTCCTCCATATTAAATATAAGATTTCCTTGAATAAGCTGATTCAATACTTTATCCCTTAGTATCGGCAGACTTTCTTTCACCTGTTCTTTCAATTGCTCTATTTCAACTTTTATTTTTCTTTCGCTTTCTATAATACTTTTAGTTTGAATTAGTGCTTTTTCCAGTTCATTTTCATCTATGGGCTTTAAAAGATAGCTTTTTACACCAAACTCTACTGCCTGCTTTGCATAACCGAACTCGCTATACCCTGTCAGTATAATAATTTTGATATTACTCTCCCTTTGTATAACAGCTTGTGTAAATTCCAAACCATCCATGATTGGCATATTTATATCCACAAGAGCAATATCCGGTTTTAATAGTTCAAGCTTTTCAAGTGCGTCCTTACCGTTTTTAGCCTCTCCGCAAATTGTGAAACCAAGTTTGTCCCACGGAAGTGATATCTTAAGAGCCTCTCTAAAGTAAAATTCATCGTCGATTATCATTATTTTTAACAAGTCAATCAACTCCTTACATTATATTGGCAGGTAAACTCACCGTAATCTTTGTGTATTTCCCAAGCTCGCTTTCTATGTCCAAACCGTACTTTTCACCATATAACAATTTAATCCTTGAATTAATACTGCTTATGCCGAAATCCGTACTTTTATCTATTTCCTTTGAAGGATTCAGCAGGTTTAATATTTTGTCCTTTTCTATGCCTACTCCGTCATCTATCACTTCAATTTTAATTTTATCCCCCTCTTTATATCCCTTAATAATCAAATGTCCCTTTTCTTCTTTTTGCTTTAGCCCATGATAGATGGAGTTTTCGATAAGTGGCTGAAGTGTCAATTTAGGAATACTGTATTTTAATATTTCTTCATCAAATTCAAGCTTGTAATCCAAATATTCCGTATACCTTAGCTTTTGTATTGAAAGATAATTACTGTTAAGGTCCACTTCATCCCGTATAGTAATTATGTCATTTCCTTTACTCAGTGAAGTTCTATAAAACCCTGCAAGAGACTTTGTAGTTTTAACAGCGTTTTCCTTCATATCAAGTTTTATAAAGGAAATTATGGTTTCCAGAGTGTTATATAAAAAATGAGGTTTAACCTGTGACTGCAGAAGCTTGAACTCATACTCCCGCTTCCATTTTTGTTCCTCATATATTTGGTTCATAAGGGCTTGTACTTTTTCCATAAGATTATTAAATCCATCTCCAAGCATTCCTATTTCATCCGTGGAGTCAAAATCAACTCTTAAGTCCATTTTTCCGAGCTTCACTTTCTTCATTATTTTAACAAGCTTTAATATTGGCTTTGTTATAGTGTAGGACACTAAATATGAGGCAGCAAAAGCAAACACAAGGCAAAGCATTGCTATAATCAATAAGACTTTGGTAATTCGTTTATTTTCTATTGTAATTTCGTCAAGAGGCACTATACTGATTATTTTCCAATCAAGCTTATTAAAGCCTTTAACTGTCACTAATGACTGCTTCCCCTCTACAGAAGTAATCATTCCTTCATTATTTGCAAAGCTGTTTAAATCCAGATTTCCAAGGTTAATTCTCTGTCTGAACTTAGTATATAAATCATTTTTATCTTGAGCGGATATTATGTTTTCCTCACTGTCTACTATAAAAAATTTATCATTTTTGTTTGCCGTATTATCCATATATACCGAAGCTATTTCTTCTTCCTTAAGGTACATTATTGCTATACCTAAATTCTCCCCCGTATCAAAGTCGGTTATATTTTTAGCGATTCCAAAAACGTTTTCATTGCCGCCGAACTTATAATTTAGTTTGAATAAACTCGTCCATACAGGCTTTTTCTCATCTTTAATATGCTGTGTTAAACTTTCATCAAACCTGGAGTATATGCAGGAGTTGTCCACATATCCAACTTCAGAAAGAATTCCGTCGTTTCCCATAACGCTTGCAGCGGAGATTTTGGAAGCAGGATTGACCATATTGCTTATAACCTTTGATAAAACCTTATCCGAATCCAAATTTGAAATTAAACTCTTGTTGGAATTTTTGTTTAGTTCAAGCTGCTGCTGCAATCTATAGTCCATACTCAGTATTCTTATATAATCCTCTACGTTCTTTGTAAGATTCTCAATGCTGTTTTCAATAAGTGAAAGCTCTCTTATTGAATTTTTCCTGGCTTTACTCTCTATTGCTTCTCTGGATATTTTATCAGCAAAAAATGCGAGAATTAAAAGTGAAATTAAAAGAATAAGTACGTTGAATACATATATTTTATTTTTTATTGATATGTTTTTGAAAATCACCTACACCACCCCTACTGTCGGAAATTAATAATTTACATTTTGATATTCTTGCGCGAAACGTTTAGCTCTCTCTATAAATAAAAAAGCCTCTATTTATATGTATTTCTATATAAGACGATACATTACTTAATGTTGTACCATTAGACAGGCCATATATAGATTATAACCTATAAAATAAAATGTTACCATATTCATTAGTATCACAGCCATGTCAGGTTTATGGAAAGTACGTCATAAATAACCATTCTATCGTTGACTTGATGTTTTTCATGTAATTGTATATAATTGATTAAGATGATAAGTAAAATATTGGCATTGATAACGACCAAATTATCTTATAGCCTTTAATAATATAAATGTACAAATAATAAAAACAAAAAGAGAAAGACTAAAAAAAATAAGGAGTGGATTTGTTGAAAAGTAAAAGCAGGATAAAGATTATTCCCCTAGGCGGCCTTGGGGAAATCGGAAAGAACATTACAGCAATCGAATATGGAGATGAAATTATTGTAATAGACGGAGGTTTGGCATTTCCTGATGTTGAACTGTACGGCGTTGATATAGTAATTCCGGACATAACATATTTGATAAACAATAGCGAGAAAGTTAAGGGTATTTTTATAACCCATGGGCATGAGGATCATATCGGAGGACTTCCATATATTTTGAAGCAGCTGAATGTTCCGGTGTATGGGACCAAACTTACCATGGGCTTAATAGAATATAAGCTCAGTGAACATAACATACTGTCTGACTGCACATTAAATATTGTGGAGGCTGGAGATATTATTAAACTAGAAAAAATTTCAGTGGAATTTATACGTACTACTCATAGTATTGCGGATTCTTGCTCTTTAGCCATTCATACTCCTCTAGGTGTCATAGTTCACAGCGGAGATTTCAAGATTGACTATACTCCTATAGACGGCAAGATGATTGATCTGGAGAGATATTCAAAGCTTGGTAAGCAGGGAGTACTTCTGCTTATGGCTGACAGTACAAATGCAGAGCGTCCGGGTTATACAATGTCGGAAAGAACTGTAGGCGAGAAGCTGGATCATATTTTTGATGGGGCAAAAGGACGAGTCCTTGTTGCTACTTTTGCATCAAACATACACAGAATTCAGCAGATTGCAAACTCATCTATCAGAAACGGCAGAAAGATAGCCTTCAGCGGAAGAAGTATGGAAAGAATATCTCAGGTTGCAATGGAGCTTGGGTATTTGGATATACCAAAGGAAATGTTAATTGAAGTAGATGCAATTAATAAATATCCTAGTGACAAAATTACCTTAATCACTACCGGAAGTCAGGGAGAGCCTATGTCTGCCCTTTCCAGGATTGCCGCTGATACTCATAGAAAAATCAAGGTTGAAAAAGGAGATCTTTTTGTTATATCCGCTTCACCTATCCCCGGAAACGAAAAGTTTATTTCCAATGTCATCAATGATTTGTATAGAAGGGGCGCAGATGTAATATACAAGTCCATAGAAGAGATACATGTTTCCGGTCATGCCTGTCAGGAAGAATTAAAATTGATACACAAGCTTTTAAAGCCTAAATATTTTATTCCTGTTCACGGTGAATACAGACATCTGAGACAGCATGCGCTGCTTGCTCAGAATTTAGGCATGGATAAAGCAAATATATTTATGCTTGATATAGGCGACGTATTTGAAATCACCAGTAAAACCGCACATACTGCAGGAAAAGTTGCTTCCGGAAGAATTATGGTGGACGGCTTAGGTGTAGGCGATGTAGGCAATATAGTTTTAAGAGACAGAAAACATTTGGCTCAAGACGGCATAATGACTATAGTTGTGACTATTGATAAGCAATCCTCCAGTGTCATCGCTGGTCCGGATATTGTTTCAAGAGGCTTTGTATATATTAAGGAGTCAGAGGTGCTGATGAGAGAAGCAAGAGATATAGTTAAGCTTTCTCTAGATGAATGTATTAATAAAAATGCTACAGGTTGGTCGGTAATAAAGACAACTATCCGAAATGACCTTGGTACGTTTTTGTACAATAAGACGAGGAGAAAACCTCTCATTCTGCCTGTAATTATGGAAATTTAATTGTACATGATTATATATAAATGTGTGCTTTTATGTTTTGATTTATCACATGAGGAACATTGATAAAGCTTCGATGTTTTCTCAGGTAAATTTGTTAAAAGTTTAAACTCACACAGCTTTAATTGGCGTTGAGGTCTTATGACGTTGAATACAAAGGAGTAATGCTAATGGACGGTACTAAAAGAGAAGATATTTATGCAGGAAGACTTGTAGATATTGTATTGAAGGAAGACCAACGCACCGGGAAACTGACACGGGGAACTGTGAAAGATATCCTTACAAATTCCTCATATCATCCGAGAGGAATTAAGGTAAGATTAAGTGACGGTAAAATCGGCAGAGTCCAAAATATAATAAAGTAATTTAAAAACCATAGCCTTTCCTTGTAAGCTTGCTTTAGAGCTCCGGAAAGCTATGGTTTTAATACATTATGGAGAAAGAAGGATAAGGGTAATGTTATCTCAAGATATATTACTGATTATTATATTAATAAAAATTCTTTATTGCTGTGTTTTAACCTTACTAAGAAAATCATCAATGCTCTTAGCTCTTGCAGCAATTTTATGCCACATTTTTAATACTTCTATGTTTTCTTCTTTATTAATCAGTTTCTTAATTTCACTTGAAACACTGCCCACATCTTCTAGTAGTTCTAAAATACTTTCTCTTCGTGCCTTTTTTATGCCACGCTCTTCAGCTTCTGGTAAATAAAAACTCTCAAC
>JAEZDX010000669.1 GCA_023417975.1 Bacillota bacterium | reverse complement strand
CTTTTCTGCTTCCTTTTCTCCTTTAAAAAATGAAGGGAACCTAAAAAATGAACTTAACACACTATTCTTTATATTACAGTGATACCCCAGAAGCACGTTTTCCATAACAGTCATCTCTTTGAATAACCTTATATTCTGAAAGGTTCTTGCTATGCCGTAACTGGCGGTTTTATGAGGCTTAAGCTCTTTCGTCTTAATTACTTTGCCAAGTTCATAGGTTATATCTCCTGTTGTTGGTGTATAAATTCCAGTAAGCAGATTGAAAAATGTAGTTTTTCCTGCTCCATTTGGCCCTATAACCCCTGCTATAATTCCCTCATCTACTTCCATATTTATACCCGATACTGCTGTTATTCCTCCAAAGGATTTACTTAGATTTTTTACTGTGAGCACTACCATCTGCTTTCACCCTCCCTTTGAAGAACTTAAATCCGGTCTTTCCGAGAAGCCCTTGTGGTCTATAAACCATAATAAGGAATAATATTACAGAATATATTACCATACGGAGCTGAGGAAAATCCTGAAGCTGTGCTGAAATTAACACAAGCACCACCGCACCGACAATAGAACCTAAAATACTGCCCATTCCTCCAAATACAACCATAACAAGTATATCTATTGATTTACCGAACTGAAAATCCTTTGGGTTTATTACCCCTATCTGACTAGCATATAATGCACCGGCAATACCAGCAAATGCAGCTCCTATTGCGAATGCCAATACCTTATAATAAGTAGTGTTAACACCCATAGCCTCAGCCGCTATTTCATCTTCTCTTATGGCTATACAAGCTCTCCCCTTATAAGACTTTATAAAGTTACTTATAAGTAATACTACAACTACCACCGATAAGTATATCCACATCCAATTTGTATTTAACGGAATATCATTAAAGCCTGAAGCGCCCCCTAAATAATCGTTGTTTTGGATTACTACCGCAACAATTTCTCCAAAGCCTAGGGTAGCTATAGCCAAGTAATCTCCCTTTAGCCTCAAGGTCGGTATTCCTATCAATATTCCTGCAGCTGCAGCGAAAACTGCCGCCAAAAGAATTCCTGTTATAAAAGAGCAGCCATAATTTGATATTACAACAGCCGATGTATATGCTCCTATGGACATGAAAGCTGCATGCCCTAAGGAAAATTGACCGGTGAAGCCTGTTATAAGATTCAGACTTACTGCCAATATTATGTTTATACCTATTATATAAAGATTTTGCGTATCAAAGGGTTGAATAATCCCTTGATCTATTAAAGCCTGCACAACAAAATACACTGCAATAACAGCTGCAAGTCCAAATATATTTTTTTTCTGCAGTAACTTCATAGTATCACCTCTAAACTTTCTCCTTAACATTTTTACCCAAAAGACCTCTTGGTTTAATTATTAGGATAACAATTAAAAGACCAAAAGCTACGGCGTCCCTGTATAACGAATTACCGTAAGCACTTACAAAGGTTTCCGTCAAGCCGAGGAAGAACCCTCCGAACACGGCTCCCGGAATTACACCTATGCCGCCTATTACTGCAGCAATAAACGCCTTTAATCCGGGAAGTAACCCCATCAGCGGATCAAAGGTATTATAATATGCCCCCACCAACACTCCTGCTGCCCCTGCAAGAGCCGACCCTATAGCAAAAGTATAGGATATGGTTCTGTTTACATCTATACCCATGAGCTCAGCTGCATCACTATCTTGTGAAACTGCTCTCATAGCTTTTCCTACTCTTGTTCTGTAAACTATGTATTGCAGTCCAATCATCAAAACAATTGTTATCACAATGACAATAATATTTTTATAATCCAAGATTACATTTCCATTGAAAAGCTTAATACTGTCCTTTGGTAAAATATCCGGTATTATTTTTTTCTCAGGTGATACAAGATACACCATTCCATATTCTAAAAACAAAGAGACGGATATAGCAGTTATCAATGCTGCTATTCTTGTGGAATTTCTTATAGGCTTATACGCTACCTTTTCAATGACTACCCCAAGTACTGCACAAAAAGCCATTGCTATTATAAGAGATGGGACAAAGCCTAGATGAAGAGAAGTTGTAACAACAAAGCCTACATATGCCCCCATCATGTAGACATCACCGTGTGCAAAATTTATTAAATTTATAATTCCGTATACCATGGTATATCCTAGTGCTATAAGTGCATAAATACTTCCTAATGAGATACCGTTTATTAACTGCTGGATAAACTCCTGCAATACACTCACCTCTTCCAATCTTACAGGCCGCCCCAACCTGTACATTTCAATTTATAATTTCACCTGCTGTCAATGTGTAAAATAAAATTGGGAAAGGCCCTAAATAGCAGCCTCTCCTGCATTTCTTATTTCATTTTTGGTTTATCTCTAATACTGTTTAAGGATTTACCTTCTTAACGAAAGTTAATTCACCCTTTTTCCACTCTAACACAGTTATTGACTTTACTGGGTTATGTGTCTTATCAATGGAGAACTTACCTGTTACTGCATTAAAGTCCTTTGTTTCCTCCAGCGCCTTCTTTATAGCCTCAGAATCTACCTTGCCTGCTCTTTTAATTGCATCTACTGCAAAGTAAGCTAAGTCATAGCCAAGTGCGTTGAATGCATCCGCTTCCTTGCTATACTTTGTCTTAAATGCATCTTTAAATTTTACAACTTCAGCCGTAGTATCCAGTGAGGAATAGTGATTTGTGTAATAAACTTGATCAAGAGCATCTTTTCCTGCAAGCTCAACCAGCTTAGGTGAGTCATATCCATCTCCTCCTATAACCGGTACATTAAGTCCAAGCTCCTTTGCCTGCTTTACTATAAGTCCTACTTCTTCATAATATCCCGGAACAAACAGTACGCTTGGATTTGCAGCCTTTATCTTTGTCAAAACAGCTTTAAAATCCGTATCCTTTGACTTATATGCTTCTTCATCTACTACTTTTCCGCCTAAAGCTGCGTACTTTTCCTTAAAGCTCTTTGTTAGTCCTTTACTATAATCGCTAGATGCATCTTGTAATATTGCTGCATTTTTTGCAGAAAGATCATTATATGCGAAATTAGCCATTATGACTCCCTGAAAGGAATCACTAAAACAAGTTTTAAATATATAGTCTCTTACTTTGCTATTCTTATCCACTGTAACATCATCAGCAGTGGCAGATGCAGAAATCAACGGCACCTTATATTGTGTAGCCGGAGGTGTTGCAGCCTTTGTATTTCCTGATGTAGCCGGTCCTAACATCAGAGCAACCTTTTCCTTTGTAGCTAACTTTGTGGATACGTTAGCTGCTTCTTGACTATCGGATTTATTATCTATTTTTACTGCCTCTATCTTTTTATTAAGTACTCCGCCATCCTTATTAATTTCCTCAAAAGCAAGTTCTATACCTTGGACAATACTTTGTCCATATGTTGCAACTCCACCTGATAGTTCATAGTTCAAGCCAATCTTTATGGTCTCTGCTCCTCCATTACCGTTAGATCCTGTTGCTGTTGATTTTGCACATCCGCTGAATAAGCTTGTCCCAACTAATACAGCTGCCAATAAAGAAACACTTTTTTTCATTTTAACTTCCCCCTTTTTTCTTTTCCAATATAGTGAATTAAATAAAAAAACGTCTCTACATGCTTTGCATGCAGAGACGTTACAACGCGTTACCACTCTACTTTTCAATCATCTCACGACCATTGACTTATCAGGTTCAATTAAACCATAGCCTTATAACGGGGCCAACGTTACAACTTACTCTATTCAGCTGTAAAACTCAGAAGTGATTATTATCTATCGGATTAATATCGGTTTCCAGCAGCTCCGACTCTCTGTAATTAATTCAGTGATAGTTTTATCTTCATCAACGCCAGTTTCAATATTTTTTCATGCCATTTTATACTTCATTATAAAATTTATGATTTATTTAATTAATCAGCAATTATAATGCGGTTTTTTTAATTACCATGTATATAAAATAGCATACAGTTAACACTTTGTCAACACGTTTGTTATTACTAAATTACATATTTACTAACAAACAACCTGAAAATTTTTGTAATCGATAGCATTCACTATTAATTTACTGATAATATAACATTTGCAGTCATTCGTTCCATAACGAAAAAAGAGGTCCAGCAATCTGAACCTCCTTTAATCTTTACAGCCTATTCTTCAGGCTGAAGTACTTTCTTTTTTCTCCTCTTAACTACTATATATACAATAAGTATTATCACTGCAGCCACAACCACATAATCGGCAATATGAAGCCATGAACGTATAAGCTCCCACTTTTTTCCCATCATAAAACCGGCATATCCAAGAACAATACTCCAAATTAATGAACCTACAAAGGTAAACAACGTAAACTTCTTAAAATCCATTTTACTTATACCTGCCGGCAGAGATATAAAGGTTCTTATAATTGGCAGAAGCCTTGAATAAAAAGCTATCTTATCACCATATTTCTGAAAATATTTATCACTCATTTCAAGATGAGATTTATTAAGTCTCAGCTTATGAATATATTTTTCAACTAACGGTCTTCCTCCCTTAGCTCCTATTAGATACATGACCACAGATCCAAAGGTTCCGCCTAATGTTCCTAAAAAGATGACCCAAGGAAGACTGAGCGTACCGCCTAAGCCCTCTGATGCCAGTGCCCCTCCAAACGGAAGAATAGCTTCACTTGGAATTGGTATACATGCACTTTCCAACGCCATAAGTCCGAATATACCAAAGTACCCTAAATAATTCAGCACATAAATCGCCCAACCTACAATTACCTCTACCATTAACACATACCCCTTTATCATTTTATCTTCATTTGTATGGTTAAATAAAAACCGTACTTTAAATTTCTGCATCTTTATAATTACATAATTTTGAGAATTAATCAACAGCTGTTACGCAATTTCTTTTATTTTCTCCGGCATCAATTGGCTTCTACCACGGAAGCATCGTCAAACTGCATATTGTAAAGATATGCATACACCCCTTCACGTTCCAGAAGTTCATCATGATTTCCTTTTTCCTTTATGCCTTCATCCGTCAGTACTACAATTTCATCCGCATTTCTAATAGTGCTCAATCTGTGTGCAATAACAAGAGTAGTCCTGTTTTTTGAAAGCTCTTCCAGTGAATTTTGAATAAACCTTTCACTTTCATTATCCAATGCTGAGGTAGCTTCATCCAATATTAATATAGGAGGATTCTTAAGAAACACCCTGGCTATAGAAATTCTCTGTTTTTGCCCTCCGGACAGCTTTACTCCTCTTTCGCCCACGTAAGTATCATATCCGTCTTCCAATCCCATTATGAAATCGTGTATATTAGCCTTCTTTGCTGCCTCTACTATTTCTTCCTGGGTGGCTCCCGGCTTTCCGTAGGCTATGTTTTCTCCTATGCTACCGGCAAACAAATATACGTCCTGCTGAACTATTCCTATAGAATTTCTTAATGATCTCAACTTTATATCCCTAACATCAATGCTGTCTATAGTTATAGACCCTTCACTTATTTCATAGAATCTCGGTATAAGACTGCAGAAGGTTGTCTTTCCACCGCCGGAAGGCCCTACCAAAGCAACCTTTCTTCCTGCAGGTATGCTGATGTTTATATTATTCAATACTGTATGTTTATCATTATAGCTGAAGGAAACTCCTTTGAAGTCGATATCTCCTTTTGGATTAATTAGCTCTACCGCATCTTTTTTGTCCTTAATATCGGGTTCTGTATTCATTACTTCCGAAAATCTATCAAACCCTGATAGTCCTCTCTGAAACTGCTCAGTAAAGTTCACAAGCTTGTCGATGGGGTTTAAGAAAATATTGATATACAATATATATATAACAAGATCGGAAATGCTTAAGCTTCCTGTACTTATAAAAATTCCACCGCTCAATATCACCGCCAAATAGAGCAG
>JAEZDX010000636.1 GCA_023417975.1 Bacillota bacterium | reverse complement strand
GGGTAATGGAAGTAATTAAGAAGAATAATTATGTACCTATCGAACATGCGAGAATGCTGGCTGGGAAAGTTACCAAGGTAATAGGAATGTTTATTGTGGATATAGAGACAGAAGATGCTGAAGCGAGGGTTTCAAACAGTACCTACTTTTCTCAATTTGTCAATTCTGTTGTGGACAGAGCTAAGAAGTATGGATATAACGTTCTTGTATCAATAGTAGGAAGTAAGAAAGATTTCGAAAACGTGAAAAACCAATTCTTAAATAAGTCCATTGCTGGAGGTATATTTATCGGTGAAAAAAATGACGATCAGCAGATTAAAGAACTGATGAAATTTAATCTTAAGATGGCAGTAGTGGATAGCCTGCCGATAAATAGTGACGGCTCAAGTAACTGTATAACAGTAAATATGGATAATATGGGTGGTGCCTATAAGGCCACTCAATATCTTATTAATTTGGGACATAAAAGAATAGCACACTTATCAGGAGATTTAGGTAAATTATCAGGAACCCTAAGGCTTGAGGGGTATAGACAAGCATTAGAGGATGCAGGTATAGAGATAGATTATTCTCTTATAGCCATGGGTACTTTTTCTGAGATAAGCGGTTATAAAGAGACAAAGAAGCTCTTGGAGAGGCAAAAACCTACGGCTATTTTTGTTGCCAACGACTCTATGGCATTAGGTGCTATGAGGGCAATTAAAGAAATGTCATATAAAATTCCACAGGATATTTCGGTTATTGGCTTTGACGATATTGAAGTATCCAAGTATGTTTCACCGGCTTTAACAACTATGGGAAGTTCACTTTTTAATATGGCAAGTATATGTGTTGAAAATCTCGTAACGAGTATAGAGAGTGAGGCAAATTACGAGGCTGAATTCACAGTTCCGGTGGAATTGATTGAAAGGCAGTCTTGCAGGGCTTACGAAAGGGGAGAAGCATAAGTTGTATCTGGATGATGTACGATTAAAATTAAAGGAATATATGAAGACATACTCAAGTGTATGGGATATAAGCTGTTCCATATTAGTGGCAAAGGATGAAGAAGTGCTATTTTGCAATTCCTATGGATATGCAAATTTGGAACACAAGGTTTCAAATAGAGTGGACACAAAGTTTTGGATTGCATCAATTACAAAACAATTTACTGCAGCAGCAATTATGATTCTTCAAGAGCAAGGGCTCCTTAAGGTTAGAGATGCTATAGTCAAGTATTTTCCGGAGTATCCTGAATTTGATTCAAGAATAACTATTCATCATCTTTTAACTCACACATCAGGAATAGTCAATTATTCTGATCTATCTAATTGGGAAGACACTATTCAAAAGTTATACTATGGTGAAGAAGAATTTATTGAATTATTCAAGGACATACCATTGGAGTTTGAACCCGGTACAAGGTGGAGCTACAGTAACACCGGGTATTATTTATTGGGAAGTATAGTTGAGAGAGTTTCAGGAGAGGCGTTTGACAGTTTTATAAGAAAAAATATATTTGATAAAATACCAATTAACAATACTGGCTTTATAAAAGAATATGAGGTAGTACCTAATATGGCCAGCGGATACGAATACAATGGTCCAGTACTTGTAAAGGGACACTTTTCGGAAATGACAAAGATATGGCCTTCAGGAGGGCTATATTCAACAGTTGAGGATTTGTATAAATGGAATATGGCAACGCATAAAGGTATGTTTATTTCAGATACATCATTAAGCCAGATGTATGCGAATCATGTTAATAACTATGGTTACGGAACTGATGTGTACGAAAAGTTTAAGCGAAAGGCAGTAGGACATAATGGATTTTACTGCGGATTCCTTTCGCAATTTTACTATTATCCTGATGAGGGCGTATTTGTTTGTATACTCGGTAATAACTCTTATATAAATGTTTGGAGGCTATGCGATGAGTTGGCTGCCATTGTGCTTGAAGAACCATACGGTATTCCTGAAAGACCTAAGGAAATTTGCGGAGAGCTTAGCCAATTTGATAAATATATGGGCACATATGATAATGGTGCCGGGCTTACTATAAGAGTTTTTAGGGAATTTAATAAATTTTACTTGAGATTTAATAAGGATAACATTTATACCATATATCCTATAGGGGATAATATGTTTTGTAATGAGCTTTTAGATGAGCAATATATATTTGAAAGGGACAAAAAAGGAAATCTATCCTTATGGGGTTGTCCTAAAATCAATAGTTAATAATCTATGTAAATATAAAAAATAGGGGCTGCTATTATGGATGAAGAAATAGTTAAACATAAGATTAATAAGATTATCAATGAAATTAATGACGTCAGATTTGTAAATACCTTAAAAACTTTAGAATTGGGGAAAGAAGCCTATTCGCTTTGTGAAGAAATCAATTATGAGTTTGGAAAAGCCCTCCTTAATCTGAGAATGGGAGAAGCTTATGGAAACCTAGGTAAGTATGAAGAGGCTGTAGAGTATATTTTCAATTCTCTGGATTTGTTTGTTAAAGAAGGCATATATGATCTTCTTGCTGGAGCTTATGTTATTTTAGGTATTATATTTACGGAACTTGGCGATTATGAAAGAAGTATGGACTTTTATAGTGCTGCGGAAGATATAGCCGAAGATATTGACAACTGTAAAAAGTATGATGCGAACTTAACAGGGGAAATGGTTAAGGCAGTGGTATTAAATAATATTGCAGAAATTTATAGGCTGCTTAAAGATTATGACGAGGCCATGTCCTGTTATAAAAGAAGTATTGAAATTGACGAAAAGCTCAATTACAGGCCTTCAAAAGGTGTGTCTTTATTAAATTTAGGTGAGATGCATTATATAACCGGAAGCTATGGCGATGCTCTGGAATTAGTAAATAAAGCTTTAGAATATATGGAAAAGTACAATTATAAGCTTGGGGAGTGGGAGGCTTATGAAGTATTGGCATTAGTATATTGGAAGCTTGGGTACGATGAGAATGCAGAAAAATATTATAAATATGCTCTGAATTTCACAGGTGAGGAATTATCTCCTTACTACCAAGTAGATGCATTGACAAAGCATTATGAGTATTTGATGGATAAGGGAAGAATAGAAGAAGCAATGGATGATTTACAAAGAGCCTACAATATTGCTTTAATTAATTCTGTGATAGAAAAAACACCGGAAATCTCTGCGCTGCTTGCAGAAATGTTTGAAAAGCTTGGAGCGGAGGATGAAGCTTTCAAATATTATAGATTGTACAGACAGTATGAAATTCAATACCATGAATCTTTATCGAGACAGCGTATAAACAGTTTAAAGGCAAGAAAACGTCTTGATGAAATAGGACGTGAAAAACGTGAAATTGAGAGAAAAAACGAGGAACTTAAAAGAAAATCTGAAGAACTGGAAAGAGTGGTAGAGAATATCTCTATAATAAGTGAGATTGGACAGAAGGTTACATCTACTCTTAACTTGAAAGCATTGGTAGGAAAGCTGTACAATAGTATAAATATTTTCACCAATGCTACCACTTTTGGTATTTATTTATATGATGAAGAAAATAACACAATAAAGCCTATACAATTTATTGGTGAGGATAAGGATATAAGTGTACCTGAAATATCCGTGGAAAATAAAAACAGTATATCGGCTCAATGCATAAGGAAAAAAGAGTTTATAATCATAAATGATATGGATGAGCAGCTCCCTGAAATTGTAGAAAATATTGATAAGATAATACTTTTGGGAGACTATATTACTTTAAAATCAGCAATTTTCTGCCCTCTTATAGTAAATGATCATGTAATTGGAGTTATGACAATTCAGAATAAGGATAAAAATGCTTTTTCTTCATATCATGTAGAAATGATAAGAGCATTATCTGCATACACATCAATAGCTGTTAACAATGCAATAAAATCCATGAATCTTGAAATGGAAATTGAGAGACGAAAGAGGATACAGTGGGAGTTGGAGGAAGCAAATGAAAAACTGTTATATCTGTCTGAAAATGATGGCATGACGGGAATTCCCAACAGGAGAAAATTCGATGATTTTATGAATGATTTGTGGGATGCAGCCGTAGAAAATGGAAATAAAATAGCATTAATATTATGTGATATAGACAGCTTTAAGGAATATAATGATAATTATGGGCATGTAGAAGGAGATCGTTGTATTATTAAAGTAGCTCAGGCGCTGTATGAAGAAGTTCAAGAGAAGTATTTTGTAGCTCGCTATGGAGGGGATGAATTTGGCATTATCATGCCGGGACGTTCACTACAAGAGGCTGTGAAGCTTGGAGAAGTGTTGAAAAAAAGGATTGAAGCTTTAAACCTGGTAAACAAGTTTTCAAAGGTGTCTGATAGGGTAACTATTACTCTAGGAGCATCATGTATAGTTCCTTCTATTGAGGATACTATAAATGAATTTATAAGAAAAGCAGATAGTGCATTATATGAAGCAAAAAAGAACGGAAGAAATCGAATAATAGGGTTTTCCATGAAGGAGGATTAGCAATGTTTAAGGAAATGAGAAGAAAAGATAGAGAAATAGAAAGGCTTGATGCCGAGAAGATACTTAATCGGGAGGAGTATGGAATATTATCAACAGTATGCAATGATGGATATGCATATGGTACACCGCTTAATTACATATATAAAGATAACAATATTTACTTTCATTGTGCCAATGAGGGGCAAAAGCTTGAAAATATAGAAAGCAATAATAAGGTGTGTTTTACTGTAGTAGGTTGTGTAGAGGTGCTGCCGGATAAGTTCAGTACAAACTATGAAAGTGTTGTTGTCTTCGGTACGGCAGTTCCGGTTCAAGAAGCTGAAAAAGAAGAAGCTTTGACGGAGCTTATAAAAAAGTACTCAAAGGATTATATGGCGCAGGGGCTTGAATATATTAAAAAGGCTATTAATGCGGTAAGTGTATATAAGATTAATATTGAGCATATGAGTGCTAAGGCCAGAAGATAGATATATAAGCCGGTGCCATTCTAAGACAATAAATGCAATAGTACATTTATTTAGTCAATAGAATGGCACTTTTTTATTTGAAGCTTACAATTACATTTTCCAAGGAAGCTATTCTCCCAACCTTATATATATGATCGGCAATACGTTCTAAATGATTTACCAAATCCACAAAGATCATCCCTGCCTCAATATTACATTTACCTGTCTCCAGCCTTTTTAAATGATTATTGAGTGCATGTTCATATTGCTCGTCGACTCCGGCTTCAAGCTCGCTAATTTTATCAAATTTATTTATATCCTTTTCATTTATGCTTTCAATAGCTAGTTCAATCATTGAAAGTACCGTACCTTCCAGCTTTTTTAATTCTCCCAGTGAAGCTTCGCTAAAGGGAAGCTGCTTATCAATCTTTGTTGTAATATAACCCATGTACTCTACAGTGTGGTCTCCTGCTCTTTCAACATTATTTATTATATTTATGAAGGAAGGTATTAGGCAGGAATAGTTTTCCGTCAGCGGCTGCTTAGATAGTTCAACAATATAAGAGGTTATGTCCTTTTGAATGGTATTTAAAACTTCTTCATTGGCTTTAACCTCCTCTAATTTTGCAGCTTCATTTCTATAGAAGGCTTCAAGAGATTTGCTAATCATGTTCTTTGTAATATTGAGTGACTTTTCAATTTCTCCGAGAACCGCTTTAAAGGCAGCTATGGGCGTATTAATCAGAAGATGATTGAGAGGTTTATATTTATCTGTTGAGTTATCTTTGATAATAGTTTGAAGAAACTTTACATAATATTTATTCAAAGGAAGAAATACTGCTGCGCTGAGTACGTTGAAAATAGTATGCGAATTTGCAATTTGAAGTGAAATATCATTACTGCCGTTAAAGTACCAAGTAGAAGCTTCTACCGCTTTTATAAAAGGAGTTTTTATTACAGCTACTATTATAACGCCTATTAGATTATAGAGGGTATGGGCCCATGCGGTTCTTCGGGCATTTATATTTCCTGTGAGACTTGCAAGTTGTGCAGTAATGCAGGTTCCGATGTTATCACCAAGCATTATGCAAATAGCTGACGATAGATCCAACACTCCGGCCTGACCTAAGATTAGCACTAAACCTACAGTAGCGCTGCTGCTGTGAACCAAAGCCGTTGCTAATGCACCAAGAAGTATTCCTATGATTGTGATGGAAGCATAATTAGTAAAGAAAAATCTTAAGCTTTCGCTTTCACGTATGTAGGGAACACCGCCGTTAAGTATTTTAAGACCTAAGAACATCATTCCAAACCCCATTAAGGCATTCCCCATATTTTTAATAGTGTCCTTCTTTGAAAAATAGCCTATGATAAAACCTAAGGCTATGATGGGAAGGGCTATTTCCGTCAACTTAAAAGTGAAGCTGAAAGCCATAAGCTGTGCAGTTACGGTAGTACCGATATTTGCTCCATATATAATTCCTACGGCTTGAGATAGGTTCATCAAGCCTGCATTTACAAAGCCAACCGTTAATACAGTAATAGCTGTACTGCTCTGTACCAATGCGGTCATTATTATTCCTACGAAAAATGCACTCCATATATTTCCTGTGAGTACAGTCAATATTCTCTTCATAAACCTTCCGGATGCTTTTTCCAAGCCATCACCCATTTTGTCAACACCGTACATCAATAAGGCTGTGCCGCCTACTATTCCGAAGATAAAATCCCTCATTACATCCCTCCTACAAAATTAAATGCATTGCTCCAATTAAAATATATGCTTTGAGAATGAATATAAGGTCGTAATATTCGCAAAATTTCAACTTTTGTATTTTACAGTTATTAACTGTAAATGCAATTTTCAAAGTGTTAGAATATTCAGGAGGGAGTCAATAACCTCATAAAAATACAACAAATGATGGAACTTAGAGTCCGTGATTTTATAAGGAGAGCTTCAGAATGACTACATTCAGACCAAAATTTTTTACATGCATGAAAAACTATAGCCGTCAACAGCTTATCAAAGATATTACTGCCGGAATTATAGTTGCAATTATAGCTTTACCGCTGTCTATAGCTTTGGCAATATCCTCTGGAGTGTCTCCGGAAAAAGGATTGCATACAGCTATAATAGCGGGTTTTTTTATATCGTTTTTAGGAGGCAGCAGAGTTCAAATAGGTGGCCCTACGGGAGCATTTATGATAATCGTATTCGGT
>JAEZDX010000608.1 GCA_023417975.1 Bacillota bacterium | reverse complement strand
CTTCTATATATATTCATAACTAAAGGCAAAATTCCTGCATATCTTGGTTCAAGCTTTGCATTTATTGCGCCTGCAACTATAGTAATTACATCCTACGGTGGATTTGGACATGCTCAAGCAGGTTTCATATTTTTCGGACTTTTCTTTGTTATAGTTTCATTCATTATAAAAGCTGTAGGAATTAAGTGGATAGATGTGGTTATGCCTCCAGCTGTAATGGGGTCAGTTGTTGCTGTTATAGGTTTGGAACTAGCACCTACAGCTGCAAAATCTGCAGGACTTTTAGGTGATGTTGCAGATGGCAAAGTATTGGTTGTATCACTTGTAACTTTGGCAGTAGGAGTAATAGGAACAGTTGTATTCAGAAAGTTTATGAAGATTATTCCTATACTGATAGCTGTTGTAGTAGGTTATGTATTATCACTTTCACTTGGAATGGTTAAAACAGATTTAATAGTAAATGCACCATGGTTCAAGCTTCCTGAATTCAGTGCACCGGTTTTTGACATAAAGGCTATATTAATAATTGCACCTGCTTGTTTGGTAGTACTTGCTGAACATATCGGTCACCTTATAGTAACAGGAAACATAACCGATAAAGATTTAATAAAAGATCCGGGCTTAGACAGATCATTGTTAGCAGACGGTATAACAAATATCGTGTCAGGTTTTGCAGGTTCAACACCGAATACGACTTATGGCGAAAATATAGGTGTTATGGCTATAACAAGAGTATACTCGGTATACGTTATAGGTGGAGCAGCTGTTATAGCAATGATATTCTCATGTATCGGAAAAGTTGCTGCAGCTATACAGGCAATACCGGATCCAGTTATGGGCGGAGTTACTGTACTGTTATACGGTGTAATAGCAAGCTCAGGTATAAGAATGCTTGTAGAGGGAAGAGTTGATTTCAGCAAAAATTACAATATAGTACTTAGTGCTGTAACCTTCGTACTTGGTGTAAGCGGAGCAACTATAAAGCTCGGCAGCAATGGAGTTGAATTAAAGGGAATGGCTCTTGCAGCTGTTACTGGAGTTGTGTTATCAATAATATTCTATGTACTTGGTAAGTTCGGTTTGATGAACGAACCTTATGAACCTACAAAAGGAATTGAAAAATAGTAGTTTAAATATTTTGGCGAACTGATATAATCAATATATCGGTTCGTTTTTTATTTACAATAAAAATTCAATTGCGAAGAAAGGAGTTTGCGATTTGGACAATATTATATCTTGGAATGTAAATGGGCTGCGTGCTATACTGAAGAAAAGTTTTAAAGAATGGGTAGACGAGAGTTCACCTAGTATTTTATGTATTCAGGAAACAAAACTGCAGGAGGAACAACTCACTGAAGAGATAAAAAATATAAATGGATATTATACTAATTTTAGCTTTGCCGTAAAGAAGGGCTATAGTGGAGTAGCTACCTTCTCAAAGGAAGAACCTTTAAGTGTTAGGCATGGTATAGGCATAGAGCGCTTTGACAGTGAAGGAAGAATATTAATCACAGAGTTTAAAAATTATCAGGTGCTGAATATTTATTTTCCTAATGGGCAGTCCAGTGAAGAAAGATTAAAATATAAGCTTGAATTTTATGATGCACTACTTGATTTTTGCAATAAAGAAGTTCAAGAAGGAAAGAAATTAATCATTTGTGGCGATTACAATACCGCTCATACGGAAATAGATATTAAAAACGCAAAGGCTAATGAAGGGACTTCGGGGTTTTTGCCTATTGAAAGAGCTTGGATGGATAAATTTATTGAGAACGGCTATACTGATACATATAGAAAAGTTAACGGAGATAAAATTCAGTATTCTTGGTGGAGCTATATGTTTAAATCAAGAGAAAGAAATGTAGGATGGCGTATTGATTACCATTTTGTTTCAAATAACCTTCTGGATAAGGTGGATGATGCAAAAATATTGGCGGAAGTTATGGGCTCAGACCATTGCCCTGTAGAATTGGATTTAAATTATTAAGGAGAGAAATATATGCAGTATGACTTAATAGCTACTTCAACCTTTGGAATAGAAGCAATAACAGCTGGAGAACTAAAAACATTAGGATATAAGGATATTAACATAGAAAACGGAAGAGTAACATTTTTAGGGGACGAAAAGGATATAGTCAAAACTAACATATGGCTTAGAACTGCAGACAGAGTACTTATTAAGATGGCAGAATTCAAAGCCGAGAGCTTTGAAGAACTTTTCCAGGGTACTAAAGCGGTAGACTGGTGGAAGTTTATACCCGAAAACGGCAAGATGCATGTTACAGGAAAGTCAGTAAAATCAAAGCTATTCAGTGTGCCTGATTGTCAATCCATAGTAAAAAAGGCCATTGTAGAAGCAATGAAAAAGAAGTACAAAAAGGAAATCTTCCCTGAGGATGGACCTGTATATAAAATAGAAGTTGGAATTCTGAGAGATATTGTTACATTGACTATTGATACGTCTGGACCGGGACTTCATAAAAGAGGCTATAGAGAAGAAGCGGGAGAAGCTCCGTTAAAGGAGACATTGGCAGCCGCTTTGCTGCTCGTCAGTAAATGGACACCGGATAATTATCTTTTTGATCCTTTCTGCGGTTCCGGTACTATACCCGTGGAAGCTGCGCTCATAGGAAGAAATATAGCACCGGGCTTGAGAAGAAGTTTTGTAAGTGAGGATTGGCCAAATATAAAAAAGAGTATTTGGAGTGAAGTTCGTAGGGAAGCAGAGAGTTTAATTAACGATAAGGAGTTTGTAGTATATGGCTCCGATTTAGACGGCAAAATACTCAAGGTTGCACGTCAGAATGCAATTAAGGCAGGGGTAGAGACTTTTACAAATTTTCAAAAGCTTCCTGTAGAGGAATTCAGTTCAAAGAAAAGAGAAGCCTTTATTATTACCAATCCTCCTTATGGAGAACGTCTTGGAGAAGAAAAACAAGTGAGAAAGCTTTATGAAACCTAAGGACGATTGTATAAGGAGCTTCCGGATTGGTCCTTTTTCGTTTTGACTTCCTATTATGAATTTGAGAAATGTTTTAAGAAAAAAGCGGATAAAAACAGAAAGCTGTATAATGGTAGACTTCAATGCTATTATTATCAGTACATTAATTCGGGAAAGTAATATATGTCAGTGTTGAAAACCCCGCAACGGATTTAAAATCTGTTGCGGGGTTTACTTTTATATTATACTTTTTCAAGCTTTATATCATAAGGGTCTACATATATAGTTTTGTTAGTATAATAAATTACCATACCGGGTTTTGAGCCGGAAGGCTTTTTTACATTTTTTACTTCAGTATAATCTACAGGAACTTTAGCAGAATCCTTTGCTTTACTGTAAAAGGCTGCAAGAGTTGCGGCTTCTTCCAAAGTCTTATGTGAGAAGCTTCCGCTGCCGTCATTTTTTATGATGACATGTGAACCCGGGATATTTTTAGTGTGCATCCATAAATCACGCTTGTCGGCAAATTTAAGTGTGAGGAAGTCGTTTTGAATATTATTTTTGCCTACGTATATGTCTATACCTTCACTGGATTTGAAATGCAGAGGCTTAGCTTGTAAATTCTTGGCTTTTACATTAGACTTTCTATACTTTATATAGCCTGTTTCCAGAAGTTCTCTTCTTATTTCTTCTATTTCATTATAATTGTCGCAGTTTCTAATATTTGTGATTACGGATTGAAGATATTCAATTTCGTCATCGTTGTGCTTCTGCTGTTCCAGGGAAGCTTCTTCAGTTTTTTTAAGCTTAGTATATTTTTTATAATAATACTGAACATTCTCTGAAGGAGTCATATTTTCATCTATAGGTATTGTGACGTATTCTTCCGTGTCGGAATAATAATTGTACACGGAAATGCTTTTGTCACCTTTCTTTATGCCGTATATATTGGCAGTAAGCAGTTCGCCGTAAAGCTGAAATTTATTTTTCTTTGTACATTCTTCTAGTGCATTTTTCAGGATTAGTCCCTTTTTAACGCATCTGTCGAGGTTATTTTGGACTAATTTTTGCAAATCCGCGCTCTTCTGATTTAGGCGGTCCTGTTTATCTTTACCGAAATAAAAAGCATCCAAAAGTTCACTGCCGTTTTCAAATACCTTTTTTTCGCCTAACTTCATAAACTCTAAAGGAATGCAATAAAAATCCTTATAATTACCGTTAATATCTATATATAATGAAAATTCAAAGGTTCCGGCTTCAATTGATCCAAAGAAACTCCTTGTGGATTCCGTCAAAGCATTTAAATTACTTCCGTTGATATCTCCACTGGAACTTTGAAAGCGGTTAAAAAGCTCTTTTGAGGGAAGTGTGCTTACACCTGAAAACAGACTGGAAAACAAAGTCTCGTTGATATCTTCAGCTTTTTCTTTTACTTTTTTCAAAAACTCTTCCTCTTTAAAATCAAAAGGATTCATTTTTGTAGTTTCAGGGGGGAATTTATATTTGATTCCCGGGTAAAGTGATCTGTATGAATTTATATCCGGAGTAATATGCTTAATGCTCTCCATTATTATATTGTCTCTTTTTCTCACTAATGTAATATTACTGTGCCTACCCATAATTTCTATAATTAAGCTGTAAATGCTGTCAAAGCCCATTTCATCTGTACTTTCAAAATCCATAATCAAAATTCTGTCGGCATTAATTTGCTCTATATTAACGATCTTTCCACCAATAAGGTACTTCCTCAAAAGCATGCAAAACATAGGAGGCTGCATAGGATTGGGTTTACTTATATTGGTAAAGTGAATTCTCGGATAATTGGAGCTGGAGCTTATCAAAAGTTTTTTTGACTTACTTCCGTTTCGTATATTTAATACTATTTCATCCTTTTCAGGCTGATTTATTTTATCTACCTTTCCGCCTAATAGGTTGTCTTTTAATTCTTGACTTAGTGCAAATAAGAATACACCGTCTAAAGCCATATGAATCATCCTTTCTGGAGTGAATTGCACTATGCTTAAATTGAAGCATTATAAATAATGGTATGCTAAAAAAAACGTTATTGTCAAGTAAAGTTTTCTACTTTTCCTAAAAGTAGTCACATTAATAAAGATTATATGTTTAAAATGTAAATTAATGTAAATAATACAAATAAAGTAAGGGGTGAGTGACTATGGCGTGCCCGGATTTTAGTTTCAGCGAACTTGATATAAGAACTATAGATGTAAATATTTTAAGAAGGCTGCCGGAAGACTTTGCGTTGAAGAATAAACTATTACCTTTTAAAATATACGAGGAAAAGCTTTATATAGCTTTCGGAAAGGATCAAAGCAATGAACTTCTGTCAAAATTAAAGTTAATATGCAGAATTGAAGTATGCTTAGTAAAATGCGAAGAAGATATACTCCAGGTGTTAGTAGATAATGCCTATAAATATCTTACCTTCAGGAACGCTATTATTAATTTAGAGAGTGAGTTCACTACAAAGGATGACAGTAAAAAAAATACAGAAACAGAATCTGACGAAAATGGTGCACCTGCAGTAATAATTGTAGACTATATAATTAATAGCGCGGTAAAAGTTGGTGCAAGTGACATACATATTGAGCCCGAGGACAATGAAGTTAGAGTAAGGTATAGGATAGACGGTGAGCTCATACAATTCTACAACATTCCAATGGGGGTGTATAGTTCCGTAATAACAAGACTGAAGGTGCTATGTAATATGGATATATCCGAAAAACGCCTTCCCCAAGACGGCAAGTGCCATCACTGTTATCTTCAAAAGTATTTGGATTTAAGGGTGTCTACTATTCCTACTATTTTTGGTGAAAAGTTTGTTATTAGGATATTGGATAAAAACAACTTTTACTGCAGTCTTGAAAATATATATGATGACGAAAAACAAAGAAAGCGGATCAAGACGCTTTTGAATAGTCATGGAGGTATTATACTTTCTACAGGCCCAACTGGAAGCGGAAAGTCAACTACTTTATATGCCATGATCAATGAATTAAATAAAAACAATATGAATATCACCACAATAGAGGATCCCGTTGAATATACTATGAAGGGTATAAATCAAATTAATGTAAACTCTAAGCTTGGATTAACCTTTGCTGCAGGGCTTAGGAGTATTTTAAGACAGGACCCGGATATAATCATGGTTGGAGAAATAAGAGATGAGGAGACTGCTTTAATAGCGATAAGAGCGGCGATTACAGGACATTTGGTGTTATCTACTCTACACACCAATACTGCAATGGGAACTATAAACAGATTGGTGGAGATGGGTATACAGAGATATTTATTGGCAGATGCTCTAATTGCAGTTATTTCTCAAAGATTGATAAGGAAAATATGCAGCAGCTGTAAGGCAGCATATATGCCTACAGAAGCTGAAATAAAGATATTGAACATAAATGCATGCAAATCCCTTTATAAAGGTAAGGGCTGTGCGCTCTGCCATCACAGCGGTTACAAAGGAAGAACTGTAGTAAGCCAAATTGTTTTATTTGATGAAAAACTGAAAAGAAAAATGACGAGTACTGACTTGAACTTCTATGATGAGCTGTCAGGAGGAGAAGGTATGACAGAACAGTGTAAGAAGCTGGTTTTAAGTGGAATAACTACTGTAGAAGAGTTTATTAAAATATCCAACATTGAAGTATAAATCGGGTGAGAAAATGAAAAAATTTAGGTATATTTCTATTAATAAAGCTGGAGAGACCAAAAGAGGACAGATTCAATGCAGTGAAATAAAAGAATTGGTTTCATATTTGAGGGACAAGGAAGAGTATTTGGTGAAAGTGACTGTCTCGAATAATATATGTGTCTCAGAATTAAAGAAAAAGGTGACCAACAGAGAAGTGTCTTTATTTTGCAGAGAGCTGGGAACAATGCTCCAAGCAGGTATGCCTTTGCTTGATGCTGTAAAAATTATCAGTGTTCAAATTTCTAAAGGTAGAATGCACCAATGTGCTCAATTAATAGGTACAGCCTTGAGGAAAGGGCTAGCTCTCCATGAAGCCTTAATAAATTGTCCTATGATTTTTCCGGAATTCATGGTTAACATGGTAAAGCTGGGAGAAGAGGGAGGAAGGCTGGATAAAGTATTTATTATGTTATCACAGCACTATTACAAAGAAAGCACACTAAAGAAAAAGGTTATAGGAGCAATAGCGTATCCGTTATTCATATTTATATTTACTATTATAGCAGCCCTGACATTAATGACAACGGTTGTGCCTTCATTAATGGATATGATAATAAGTAATGGAGGAGAGCTTCCGGAAACCACCAAAGTAATGATTTCTATAAGCAGTTTTCTAA
>JAEZDX010000595.1 GCA_023417975.1 Bacillota bacterium | reverse complement strand
TACATAGTGAGATACATCCGCTATATGGACACCAAGCTTAAAATGACCGTTTGGCAGCATTTCAATGGAAACAGCATCATCCAGGTCCTTTGCATCCTCCCCGTCAATAGTCACCATCTTAATATTTGTAAGGTTTCTTCTTCTGGCGTATTCGGCTTCAGGTATTATTTCAGGTATGCCGGCAGCAAAGGTTTCAACCTTCTCCGGGAATTGCTCAGGCAATCTGTATTTTCTTATTATACTCAAAATATCTATGCCTTTTTCACCTTTTTTACCTAAAACCTCAATAACTTGCCCCTCGGGATTTCTTCTTGGCTCAGGCCATCTTGTTATTTCTACCATAACAACATCCCCTGTTTTTGCGCCATTCTTATCCCCTTTGGCTATAAATATATCATTATTTATTCTTTTATCGTCAGCAACAACAAAACCAAAGTTTTTACTGTCCTCATATGTACCTACTATAGTCTTATTGGCACGCTCCAATATTCTTATTATTTCGCCCTCGGATTTTTTTCTCTCTACGTTTTCCTTCAAAATCTTTGCTATGACAATATCTCCATTCATTGCTCCGTTTACACAATTCCCAGGAATAAATATATCCGGTATATCTTCATAGGCTATAACAAAACCATATCCCCGTGGGTGACCTTGAAACTTTCCTTTTATAAGACCCATTCTGTCTGTTAAGCCATATTTATCGGCTCTGTTCTTTATTATAATGCCTTCTTTTTCCATAGACTTCAATACTTTTTTTAAACTCTGCATATCTTCCTTAGCTACGCCAAAGGCTTTGCCAAGTTCAAATATATCCATTGGCTTATATGCAGTCTCTCTCATGAACTCCATAATCTTATCTCTTACATTCAACAATAACACCTCCAGCAGTTTTAACTGTTAGAATGACAGCAGACAATATTTTATCATCTGTAAAAGGCTGGCATTACTAATACTACTCACTGCTATTTTTTTACTAAATGCTAAATAATATTCATTGAAAAAATAAAAGCTGACTATTGCATGTATTCAGCAGCAGCCAGCATATATTTACAACTATGTATAACTATTTTATTAGACCTAATGCAATTGTAACTCCCGCGAACAGAATTGCCAAAACTACAGTTGCTCTGAAAAGAAGAGCTTCTCTCGTTCTTGACTTATTTCTAGAGAAAAATGTTTCGTTATTACCTGCCATTAAGCCTTTTAATCCGTCTGACTTGCTTGGTTGCAAAAGCACCACTACCATCAGTGCTATACTAAGGATAATTTCTATAACAATTAGAGCTGTACGCATCTAACAGCACCTCCTAATATCATAATAAATTGCCACATGAAATCATTTTAGCACATGTTACATATTATTACAATAACAAAAAATAAAATATAGGCTGCTCTGAAGTACAAAGCAGCCCTTCATCCTTTATTATTTTTTCTTTATGTTGTAGAATGCTTTTAGTCCTCTAAACTCTGCCACATCCAAAAGTTCTTCTTCTATTCTTAAAAGTTGATTGTACTTAGCAACTCTTTCACTTCTTGCAGGTGCTCCTGTCTTTATCTGTCCTGCATTAACTGCAACTACCAAATCTGCTATAGTAGTATCTTCAGTTTCACCGGATCTGTGTGAAACTACTGCAGTGTAGCCTGCTCTTTCTGCCATTTCTATAGCATTCAAAGTTTCAGTAAGAGTACCGATCTGGTTGAGCTTAATAAGTATTGAGTTTGCTACACCTCTTTCTATACCCATTTCAAGACGTTTTGAGTTTGTTACAAACAAATCGTCACCTACAAGCTGAATTCTGTGGCCGAGCCTTTCGGTAATAAGCTTCCAGCCTTCCCAATCTTCTTCAGCCATACCGTCTTCTATAGAAATAATAGGATATTTATCTACCAGATTTGCATAAAAATCTACCATCTCTGAAGGAGTAAGCACTTTTCCTTCACCTTTTAAATTGTACTTTCCGTCTTCAAATATTTCTGAGGAAGCAGGGTCAAGTGCTATATAAATGTCCTTTCCTGGTTCATAGCCTTCCTTCTCTATAGCTCCAATGATAACTTGAATTGCTTCTTCGTTGGATTTTAGATTTGGTGCAAAGCCGCCTTCGTCACCAACTCCTGTTTCATAGCCTTTTGATCGCAGCTCAGACTTTAAGGCATGATATACTTCTGCGCACATTCTTAAGGCTTCACTGAAGCTCTCTGCACCTACAGGCATAATCATGAATTCCTGAAGGTCCACATTATTGTCTGCATGCTTACCTCCATTGATTATATTCATCATTGGAACAGGTAGAACCTTAGCATTTACTCCTCCTATGTATTGATAAAGCGGAAGACCTAAATAACTTGCTGCAGCTTTTGCACAAGCAAGGGACACACCAAGCATTGCATTTGCTCCAAGCTTTGATTTATTCTCAGTACCGTCCAGCTCAATTAGTATATTATCAATTAAAACTTGATCGAAAATATTTACTCCTGCCAATTCTTCGGCTATTATGTTATTTACATTGTCAACAGCCTTTAATACACCTTTTCCATTATACTTTGTTTTGTCACCGTCTCTAAGTTCAACAGCTTCATAAATTCCTGTGGATGCTCCTGAAGGTACCGCTGCGGTTCCTATTGTTCCATCTTCCAAAGTTACCTCTACTTCAACAGTTGGGAATGCTCTGGAATCCAGTATTTGTCTTGCAAATACGTCTACAATTTCAACATAATTTTTCATTTTTGAAACCTCCTTAACTTTTAGACATTTAACTTTAATGAAAGGCCATATTGATATATGCCCTATTGATTATGAAAATTTAACCAAATCGGCACACATCTATATTATACCCATATTAATTAATTAATTGTATATTATTTTAATTTTTTAACTTTAATTTATTGCCTGTAATCACTTGCATTCTATATAAGTGATGTTCCTGTCATTTCTTTAGGAATCTCCAAACCCATCTTCTTAAGAAGTGTAGGAGCTATATCGCTTAGCTTGCCTCCATCTTTCAAGTTGGTGCTGTGGTTTGAAATGTAAAGGAAAGGCACCGGATCTGAAGTGTGAGCTGTCATTGGCTCTCCTGTAGAATAATCAATCATCATTTCCGCATTTCCATGGTCTGCGGTTACAAATACAGCTCCATCCATTTTAAGCATACTTTCCACAATACGACCCATACATTCATCCACAGTTTCAACAGCCTTTACCGCTGCTTCAAAAACTCCTGTGTGACCAACCATGTCCGGATTTGCATAATTAACTATTATTAGGTCATATTCACCGGAATCTATCCTTCTTTCCAATTCATCTGTTAGCTCGTAGGCACTCATTTCCGGCTGAAGATCGTATGTTGCTACTCTAGGGGATTGAATCATCACTCTGTCTTCGCCAGGATTTGGAGCTTCCACTCCTCCGTTAAAGAAGAAAGTGACGTGAGCATATTTTTCTGTTTCAGCCATTCTGAGCTGTTTTTTTCCTAAAACTCCAATATATTCTCCTAAAGTATTATTATATGCTTCAGGCATATAAGCTATTCTTACATTCTCAATAGTTTTATCATATAAGGTCATAGTTACAAAATTAACCTTAAGCCTTTTTCTTTCAAAGCCGCTGAACTCTATATCATTTATAGCTCTTGTCATTTCTCTCGCTCTGTCCGGTCTGAAGTTAAAGAAAATCACCGAGTCATTTTCTTTTATAATTGCCCTAGGCTTTCCTTGTTCAGTAATAACGGTTGGTAATATGAATTCATCTGTCTTATTGTCATTATAAGACTTCTCTACAGCTTCTGCGGCTCCTTGGGAATATTCCCCTTTACCGTCTACTACCGCATCATATGCAAGCTTTACTCTCTCCCACCGCTTATCTCTGTCCATTGCATAATATCTTCCTGATATACTGGCAATTTTACCTACACCTATATCTGATAAATATTCTTCTATTTCCTGTATAAATTCCTTCCCGGAAGTAGGTGGAGTATCCCGCCCGTCCATAAACGCGTGCAGATATACCCGTGAAAGACCTTTATTTTTTGCTAGTTTAAACAGTGCTTTTACATGTTCTATATGAGAATGTACCCCCCCATCGGACAGCAACCCTAAAAGGTGCAGATCTGAGTTTTTCTTCAGTGCTATATCTATTGCATAGTTCAAAGCTTCATTTTTGAAAAAGTCTCCTTCCTCTATCTGTTTGCTTATTCTCGTAAGTTCCTGATATATTATTCTGCCGGCCCCTATATTCAGATGACCGACTTCCGAATTACCCATCTGTCCTTTAGGGAGTCCCACTTCCAAACCACTGGCACTAAGCTCAGTGTACGGATATTTCGT
>JAEZDX010000486.1 GCA_023417975.1 Bacillota bacterium | reverse complement strand
AACATATAGATGCTATAAAAAAGTATGGAATTACTCCAATACATAGAAAGAGTTTTCTAAAATCTATTTTAAGTTTATAAATAAAAAAGCTTATGCACTTCAAATGGTTATGTTGCATAAGTTTTTTATTTTGAATATGAAAGCTTTTGAGTTATTCAGAAAGCATCAATCAAATGATTTATTGAGTAGGAATCATCAGCATAATTTAATAATATTTCAATTACATCGAATCTTACATTATATTTATGAAGTTTTTTTGAGCACATATACCATAGTGATATTTTCATAATTGTATTTCTTTTTTTATTATTTACTGCTTCACAAGGGTAACCGAACTTACAATTATAACGGGTTTTTACCTCAACAAAGCAAAGCAGATTATCCTTATTCACAATTATGTCAATTTCTCCTATTCTTGTTCTATAGTTTCTGTTCAGTAGGGTATATCCATCATGGATGAGATATTCTACTGCAATATTTTCACCAAAGCTTCCTATATCTTTTTTATTTATCATCTTTGTCCTACCTTTAAATCACATTCCCGTTGATAAACTGCCTGTAACTTACGGCTTCAACTATATGACAAGTCTTAATTTGATTTGATGCCTCCAAATCAGCTATGGTACGTCCAATTTTCAAGATTCTGTTATATGCTCTCATGCTGAAAGGAAATCTGCGAAAATATCTTTCCAGACAGCCTTTAGCATCTTTCCCTATATTACAATATTTTTTTAACATTTCTCCGTTCATTTCGGAATTCTGATAAATTGATAAACTATTGAATCTATCTATCTGAATTTGTCGAGCTAACTCTACCCTTTTTTTTATAGAAGCGGATGTCTCTTCATTACTTTGACAGCACATTTCTTCATATTTATGTTGGTGAGCGAAGGTAAAAATATCTATTCTGTCTAAGAATGGTCCGGAAAGTCTATTCAAATAGTTTAATCTTTGAGCTTCCGTACAAGTGCATTGTTTCATTTCATTCAGATAATTCCCGCAGATACATGGATTAAGAGCCCCTATGAGCATGAAACTGGCAGGATAAGTTACACTCCCAGTATTTCTGCTTATTGTAATAGTTCTGCTCTCCAGAGGTTCTCTCAGCACTTCAAGTACATCTCTCTTAAATTCAAGTAATTCATCAAGAAATAGAACACCATGATGAGATAAGGAAACTTCACCGGGCAAAAGCCTACTGCCACCTCCTACCAAAGCCGCTTTTGAACTTGAGTGATGCGGACTCCTAAAAGGTCTTTCGTAAATTAAACCTTCATTTTTATCAAGCTTTCCTACTATGCTATAAATTTTTGTTATGTCTAGGGCCTCTTCATAGGTTAGATCCGGAAGTATAGTTGGAACTCTGGAAGCAAGCATAGATTTACCGCATCCAGGTGGTCCGAAAATAATTATATTGTGACCGCCGGCACAGGCTATTTCTAATGCACGCTTGCTGGCATTTTGACCTATTATATCAGCAAAATCACGATTGCTTTTTTCTCTTTTTAACTCATGACGGCATTTATATGGAAGCATATCTTGATGCTGAAGAAAATTTGTCACATGCTTGAGCTTCTCAAATGGAAATACTTCAGCAGAGTTAAGTGAACTGCATTCATCGGCGTTATCCATTGGAACAATAAATTTTTTTATTCCGTTATTCATACCTTCTATAACTACTGCGAGAGCTCCTTTAACACTATTTATATCGCCATCAAGAGATAGTTCGCCTACCAATATCCATTTGTGAAGAGAATCGCATTCAATTTGTTCTGTAGCCAATAAAATACCTATAGCTATAGGGAGATCCAGTAAAGCACCTTCTTTTGGAATATCGGCTGGAGCGAGATTCACTGTGATTTTCCCGAGAGGAAACTCAAAGCCTGAATTTATAATGGCAGAGTGAACTCTTTCTCTTGATTCTCTTACGGAAGCATTTGCCAATCCGACGATATTAAAGGCCGGAAGACCTCGTGCAATATCTATTTCAACAGCAACTATAACTCCGTCAATGCCATTAAAGGTTGAGCTTTGAAGTCTTATAGACATTATCATCACCTCAGTACTAATGTTTGCCTAGTATTTCAAATTTAATTCACATGAATAAAGGTTTTTATGTTGGAGATACTGAACAAATAAAAAGTTAGTGGTGATATTATGAATATTTATGATATTTGGTTCAGCTATGTAAAGCTGCCAAATGAAATGAAAAATGAAATGCTGGAACAATTTAATTCTACAGAGGAACTGTGGAATTATGCAAAGAGAATAGGAAGTTTTAAAAGTAACACCGTGAAAAATGCTCTAATTTCGGCAATGGATTTAAAAAGGTTAAATATGGCGGAAAAGATTATACTTGAAAATGGAATCAAAGTTATAAGTTTAACGGATGAATACTATCCAGATAAACTCAAATTTTTTCCAGACAGTCCATATTTACTATATTATTATGTGATATAGAAAAAATAAATAAGCTTAAAGCTGTGGCAATTGTTGGATCCAGGAATTGTACAATATACGGAAGTGACGCCGCCAGAAATATTTCCTCAGTGTTATCTCAGTATTCTGTAAATATAATTAGCGGTATGGCAAAGGGAATAGATTCAGCAGCACATTGGGCAGCTGTAAAAAATGAGGGGTTTACTACGGCAATTATGGGTTGTGGACTAGACAAGATATACCCATTAAAAAATAAAAGTCTTTTTGAAAAAATAAAAGATTTAGGTTGTATAATATCCGAGTTTCCGCCAGGTACGCCACCCTTTGCATACAATTTTCCAGTAAGGAATAGAATAATTAGTGGATTGAGTGATTTGGTTATAATAGTTGAAGCGGAAGAAAAGAGTGGATCATTAATAACTGCAGGTAGAGCCGCAGATCAAGGAAAATCTGTAATGGCTGTTCCGGGATCCATTTTTTCGAAAAACAGTAAAGGAACTAATGAGCTCATTAAAGATGGGGCAGATATATTTATTGATGCAGATCAACTGCTGGACACATTGAAAATAGTTTCTATAGAAAAAAAGGGGAATGATAAGTCTAATAATGAGCACAATGATGTTAAAAGAGACGCAATATATAATTTATTGACAGATACACCAACTCATATTGATGATATAATACGAATAACTAATATTGACATTTCAATACTATATGAGTTATTATTGGAAATGCAACTCGAAGATACTATAAGATGTATTGCAGGAAATTATTATGTACGAATAAATAATAAGATTTGACTTGACTATATATATAAAAGGGGGTGTGCTTCAGCGCAGTGCTGAAGGTTTAATATGGGACAAAAACTTGTAATTGTAGAGTCTCCAGCCAAAGCTAAAACGATTAAAAAGTATTTAGGATCAAACTTTGTGGTTGAGGCTTCCATGGGACACGTTAGAGATTTACCTAAGAGTCAGCTTGGTGTGGATGTAGATAATGGTTATAATCCTAAATATATAACAATTAGAGGTAAGGGGGATTTGCTGGATAAACTAAAAAAGGCTGCCAAGAAAAGCGAGAAAATATATCTGGCAACTGACCCTGACAGAGAGGGCGAAGCAATTTCATGGCACTTGGCTAAAGTTATGGATATTAATAATGATACTGCTTGTAGAATCGAATTTAATGAAATAACTAAAAATGCGGTAAAAAATGCTATTAAATCTCCAAGAAAAATAAATGAAAATCTAGTTGACGCACAGCAGGCAAGAAGAATTTTAGACAGATTGGTAGGTTATGAAATAAGTCCTATACTATGGAGAAAAATAAAATGGGGACTTAGTGCCGGAAGAGTTCAATCAGTTACTTTAAAGCTGTTGTGTGACAGAGAGGAAGAAGTTATCAATTTTATACCGAAAGAATATTGGACAATTGAATGTGAACTTAAAAAAATGAAAGAAAAGAAAACTATTTCGGTGAAATTGACAAGTTATAAAGGGAAAAAAATTGAAATTGAAAATGAAGAGCAGAGTGAAAATATCATAAAGGATATAAAGCAAAATGATTTTGTTGTAAAACAAGTGAAGAAGAGTAATAAGCTTAAAAATCCTCTACCACCCTTTACAACGAGCACTCTGCAGCAGGATGCCAACAGAAAATTGAATTTTTCTACAAAGAAAACTATGTCGTTGGCTCAGCAGCTGTATGAGGGAATGGAAGTCAAAGGCAAAGGGGCTATAGGGTTAATTACATATATGCGTACAGATTCAGTTAGAATTTCTGATGAGGCTCAAAAAAGTGCATCGGATTTTATAAGCGAAGCATATGGAAATGAATACCTCCCTAAAACTCCAAGGGTATACAAAAGCAAAAAAAACATTCAGGATGCCCATGAAGCTATAAGACCAACATATTCTGAGTTAACACCTGAAAAACTTAAGGAAAGTCTTACCCCGGATATGCTTAAGCTATATACACTAATAT
>JAEZDX010000476.1 GCA_023417975.1 Bacillota bacterium | reverse complement strand
CCTCTATGGTGGGATCCAGCTGAGATACAAATGCCGCTACTGCTACTCTCGCAAAGCTTTCATTTTGTGATTTACTCTGAAATTCTATTTTAACCCTATTTTCGTACATATGATTTACCCCCATATTTCTACAAGTTTATAACAGCTTCTTGTATACTGTCGTATAGCTTAATAATTTTAAACATCCCCGATAATTCAAAAACTCTTTTTACAGACTCTCTTACATCAGTAATAGCAACAGCTCCATTCTTTAGCGAAAGCTTCTTATACCTTCCTATAACTACGCCTATGCCTGAGCTGTCCATAAAAGTTACACCTTGAAAATTCATGATAAGTTTATTCAATTTTTCTCTATCAATCCTATCATCAATTTTATTCCTAACCTCTTCAGCACTGTGATGGTCAAGTTCCCCGATGAGTTGTACAATAAGTTTATCGTCTTTTACATCAAATTTAATATACATATAATCCCGCCCGCCTAAGAGCAGATTCCCCCCTTGTTCATTTAATTGTCATCCTAACTCTTTAAAATAAAACAAACTCTCTGTTAGTTATCTTAATAATGTTATAGAGTCAGTCTACTATTAAATATTCTATATAATTCCAAAAATTCCTCGTATTTTTTGGTAATTTTTTTATTATATATTTTATTATTATTACCAATACAAATATTTTTTAAACATATAATATTTATTCTTTGATATAGCAAACTATTGATAGGACTATTAATGGTTGCTATAATAAAAATGTGATTTAACGTAATAAGGAGGTTTATTTATGGACATGTGGTTAAAGGAAGGGCAGATTGAAGATGCTGCCATGACCTATAAGATTAAGGAAACTCTTGTAAGAAAGCAGACTGATTTTCAAGATCTTGCTATTGTGGATACATATGCTTTTGGAAGAATGCTCATCCTGGACGGTATAGTTCAAACTACCATACAGGATGAATTTGTATATCATGAAATGATTACACATATACCTTTATATACTCATCCAAATCCTAAAAAAGTTTTAGTTGTTGGAGGCGGAGACGGAGGTGCTATAAGGGAAATTCTTAAGCATCCAACAGTAGAAAAGGCTGTACTTTGCGAAATAGACGGTGCAGTTATAGAAGAATGTAAAAAGTATCTTCCACAAATAAGCTGCGGACTAGATGATCCGAGATGCGAAATATTTGTAGGAGACGGCATAAAGTTTGTGCATGAACATAAGAATGAATTTGACGTCATAATAGTTGACTCCACAGATCCATTTGGTGCTGCTGAAGGTTTATTCGGAGGAAGCTTCTACAAGGAAATTTTTGATTGCTTAACTGAGGATGGAATTTTCATTGCGCAAACGGAAACTCCATTTTATCTTCCTCAAGTAGTAAAAAAGGTATTTAATGATGCTAAGACCATTTTCCCGGTAACAAAACTTTTTATGGCTGCAATCCCGACTTATCCGGGAGGTTTTTGGAGCTTCACTATAGGTTCAAAGAAATATGACCCTGAACAGGCTGAATTAAGCAATAGAATAGACCTGAATCTGAAATACTATTCTAAAAAGCTTCATAAAGCGTGTTTTACACTACCAAAGTTTATAGAAGATTTAATTAAATAAATAATAAAAATAGAGGAACAGCTTCATTCATGTTCCTCTATTCCTTCTATATACCTTATTTGTTCCTTTGAAAGCTCATAATAACTATACAAATCTTCTTGATTTTTAATCTTTGTTGATATTGGAATAGAAAGCCTATTTAAATTATTGGGATAATATTCAAACAATTTACCCCCAAGCTTTTTTGCAAAGCATTTAAAATAGAATTCATATAAGTAACTGTTCAATACAATTTGTAGAAATTCGTAATCTGCATTCATAAAGATATTATCTTTTATAACTAGGCAGTATACATCAGCGCTAAAATAACTGCCTTTGTCTAATGCAAATCTATTTTCTTCACACTTATACGGGAAGATCAATTTCTGTCCGTCAAAAATGTCAGCATCTCGTCCCCACTGAAGCTGATACCACTTTCTTTTACCTGATTTACATTCCCTTCTTTGCTCCAGTCTATCCTTATATTGATATATATATGCAATGGCATTAGGATAATCCTTTTCTTCTTTGATAAGGTCCGAATATATAATGAACAATTCATTTTTGGATAATATTCTTCCTTTACTCACACTTGAATTCTTAATCCAAGGCTTTAATATATCCCTTTCAATATTCCATTGTTCTATAGTGCTATTGTCAACAATAAATGCTCGATCCAGTCCTGTAATTATACCTTGATAAGTCCAACATATATCAGAAAGAAAAATATGATTTCTGCTCTCTATAGCTTTAATTATTTTCAGCGCCTTTTCTTCCTGAAGCCTCCAAGGACTTGAACTTAGCGATTTGCTTTGAATTAAAATAGTTTTGAAGCCTAAATCGTCAATTCCACTAAAAGCTTTAATTTTGGCCTTTGGTTTCTTTACTGTCACAACACTGCACTCTTTGCTTTCTAAAAAAATGATTACCGGATCAATGCCGGCATTTTTAAAAGGTCTGCTACCATAAAAGTCAATTATCTTGTTTATATTGCTGAATGAAGTTAAATATTTTCGTAATTTCTGACCGCTCAGCGACTCCATAAAGTATCTTGAAGTTATAAAAGTTATTTTGTACTCACTTTTCACGCATGATAAAGCTTTCATAAAAAAACAATAGGATAAATCTCCTTTATCATTATATACATCACTATAAATTAACCTCAATTTATTCGAATATACTTTTTCCATGGCTTTTGTTCCAATGTAGGGAGGATTTCCTATAATTATATCAAACTTTATTTCTATATTTTCCGTTAAAAAATCAATATTTATAAGATTATCCTTTTCAATATACCCTGCTATACTAAACAGTTCGATAGCAAATATTTTTAATGCAGTCTTATCTATATCCACTCCATAAATATTATTTTTTACTATATGCTCATTTATACTTTCTTCGGAAAGAGACAGACCATGAGTTTCATTTATCACATTTAGATTATCTGTATAAGTACTTTTTAAATATTTAAATATATACAGTAATATGTGTCCACAACCGCAGCTTGGATCTAATATTTTCAAAAAAGGATTTTTTATTATTTCTATATCAATAGTATTATCCGCCATATATGCCGCTATTGCCTCAGGAGTATAAACAACTCCTTTTTTATTTAAGTTACTTGTTTCATAATACTCTCCTAAGGAACTTTTTTCATCTAACCCCAAGAAATATTTACATCTTTTAATCGAATCAAATTTACACATACTATCCATAGGTTCAAATAGAGAGTAATATAACTTATCTATTATATTTATAAATTCCAAATTAATCTTCTCCTATATTTAAAATTAAGATATTTGCTTTGAAAAAGTTATGAATTCAGCCTCAGCCATTAATTGACTTTAGTATAACATAGAATAGGAGGACGTGAAATATGAATAAAAAACTACTTATATTCCTATTGTCATTGACATTATTGCCTTTAAATCCTAAGGAACCTTCATTTATTCCTACTTATAGTTCAACAGTAAATTTATTCGATAACAACACTAAAGATTGGGAATACTTTACTATTGAAGACGCACTGGAAGGCACTAACGAATGCAATGAAGAAGATAAACGCTGCAAAAGAAATAAAAATTTTTTCGTTAACTTTCACAATGGCTCCTACAGTACAAAAGAATCTTCTTGGTTTTTTAAACCGAACAGCAAGGGAGTTACTCCTGAGGAGCCTTCCGAAGTACTGGAATTAATAAAAAATAATTCTGCATATTTTGTAGGAAATACTGAACAAAAAGAACTATATATAACCTTTGATGAAGGCTATGAAAATGGAAAAACCGAAAAAATACTGGATATTTTAAAGAAACATAATGTTAAAGCAGCTTTTTTTGTAGTCGAACCTTATATTAAGCAAAATGAGCAACTTGTAAAAAGAATGTCAGACGAGGGACATCTTGTTTGTAACCATTCCGCTCATCATCCTTCTATGGCTAAGATTACAGACTTTGAAAAATTTAAAAAAGAACTGAAAGAAGTAGAAGAAGCATATAAAGCTGTAACCGGAAAAGATATGCCAAAGTACTTCAGACCTCCTATGGGAAGGTATAGCGCGTTATCGCTGCATTATACAAAAGAACTTGGTTACAAATCTGTGTTTTGGAGCTCAGCTCATTATGACTGGGATGTAAAAAAACAGCCCAACCCTGAAGATGCAAAAAAACTTCTTTTAAAAAGAACTCATAACGGCGCTATAATTTTACTGCATGCTGTATCAAAAACAAATTCCGATATACTTGATGAACTTATTACTAGTTGGAAAGCCCAAGGCTACAGCTTTAAAACATTGGATCAGCTTCCAAATGATTAATATAGCTATGACAAAACAAAGCAAAACCGTGAAAAGGTGATTGAGTCTTCTCCTTGTTCACGGTTTTAAATTTATATCATTGAATACACCTTCTCCATAATCCTATCCTTATACTGCTTTGCTGTCTTCAGCAGCTCGCAGCATTTATCCATCATCACATCATCTTTATTACTAATAAATTGCAGGTTTACCTTAACATTTAGTATACAGCTTTCTACTGCAGCATATGCCAATATAGCCGAAACCCCTGCATCAGAAATCACGTTTTTATTTCCGTATTGAGCTGCAATATCAATATATTCAAACAAAACTATTATTTCTTTTGCTAAAGAAAAAGGAACGCCCATAGCCTTATTTAGTCCTTCTTCAATTTTAGTTTCTCTAAACCCGGTATGTTCTACACTGTCTTTAGGCAGTTTATATGCCTCCATTAATGCCGAAAAGGCTTCACCATCTTTGCTGATATAATCTTGAAATTCCATATTCATATTTTTACATTTTAGCAATGCAGAATTAACCATAGCTTTTATATCTTCACTAAGAGCTTCATAGGATTTTTTCCCTACAGTAAGATTAAAAACCATACTGCTCAAAGCTGAGGATAATGCCGCAGTTAGTGCAGCAGCTCCGCCACCGCCGGGTACAGCGCTATCGGATGCCAGTTTTGCAATAAAATCACATACTTTATCATCTTTGTAATCCATAATATATGCCCCCTCGAATATGATATAATTATTATAATATTGAACTTATATTAATTCAATTATTATGAGTCTTTTAAGTTCTATCATGGCTTAAATAAAAATACCGACTATGAATGTCATAGTCGATACTTCCTTTTATGTAAGTTTAAATTAATTATTCGATAACTCATTATACAAATCTATAAATCTTGCATCATCCTTTATTGTTAGCAAATACTTCATAAAGGCGTATTTTAGGTCATCTCTTTTTAAAGCATACTCCACACTGGCCTGAAGGAATCCAAGTTTATCTCCAACATCATATCTTCTTCCTTCGAAATTATATGCATACATTGCCTCATATCCGGCTAAAGTCTTAAGAGCGTCGGTAAGCTGAATTTCACCGCCCTTACCAGGTTTTGTATTACTTAAAATTTCAAATATCTGAGGTGTTATTATATATCTACCAAGTATGGCGATATTGGACGGAGCCTCATCAACCTTAGGTTTCTCTACTAAATCCTTTACCTTATATACTCTATCTTCAATATGCATGCCTTTTACTATTCCATACTTGGATACATCGTCCATTGGTACAGTCTGCACGCCAAGTATAGTAGTCTTAAACTCATTATAACAGTCTATCATCTGTCTTAAGCAAGGCACTTCACTATCAACCACATCATCCCCTAACATTACTGCAAAGGGCTCATTTCCTACAAAAGTTCTTGCACAGCTAATAGCATGTCCTAGTCCTTTAGGTTCCTTTTGCCTTATATAATATATATTTGCCATGTTAGTTATTTCTTTAGTCATTTTAAGCAATTCATCTTTACCGCTATTTTGCAACTCATTTTCCAATTCAACTGACTTGTCAAAATGGTCTTCAATTGCTCTTTTATTTCTTCCTGTTATTATGAGAATTTCTTCAATACCTGAAGCCACAGCCTCTTCAATTATGTATTGTATTGTTGGCTTATAAACTATAGGAAGCATTTCCTTTGGTTGAGCTTTTGTAGCAGGCAAGAATCTGGTGCCTAACCCAGCAGCTGGTATTATTGCTTTCTTTACTCTCATTTAACTTACTTCCTTTCTCTATAAAGAATATTTATTTTTTTCTTAAGAAGTCAAAAAAACTCCTTTTTTTCTTTATACTTATTATATCCGGCACTTCTACATCTATGCCTTGAAGAATTTTGAGTTCACTTTCTTCAATCCATTGAAATAAACTTTTATTTAACTCTTTAACTCTTTCATAGCCTGGTTTTATATTTGTATTTCTTCTTCCGTTATTATGAGCATCGCTCCCAAGCATATGAATCAAGTTCATACTAACTAGTTTCTCGGCAAATTTCTTTATTTCACCGCCATAGCTTCCCTTCAAACTTCCTGCATTCATC
>JAEZDX010000398.1 GCA_023417975.1 Bacillota bacterium | reverse complement strand
CTGGTACCCTTTCTTTAGACGATGAAACCGGTAAGATACTTATGTTTGTAATCACTAAATTAAACGGTGTACCCCAATATGAGCTTTCAAAATCTACTGCTGAAACTTGGGGGTCATACCTAGGCTTCGATGTTAAAGAAAGTTATATTAAGCCAGCGAAGGACAAATTATATTATGAGGGTACTTATCTAATGACTACGTACAGTCAGGGCAGCAATACAATTTTATACGACATCATCAAATATAATAACGGCTATAGTTTTGGTTCTTGGCCTGAAAAAAATTATTGAAATTAAAGAAACGAGGATAGTACAGTTATGGAATTTCAAAAGAATTACATGGCTTCTCTACCCTCGTTTCAGTTTTATATGAAACTATGCAACTTTGATTCAACTAAGATGATATACTGATGCAGCTTTCTTCTATACTTAGTACATTATTTAAAAACAATGAAAAGAGGAAGGTATTTAAACTATGGCAGAGATTTATAGTACTCATAATAATAAAAAAAGAAATGTAAAAGTAAGAAGAAAGAAGAAAGGACTTAAAAGAAAAATATTAGTTTTATTTACTGCATCCATCCTTATATTTGGAACAGTTGCCGGCTTTGAAATATGTAGTCATATTAACTTAGCGCCTTCTAATGACAAAGTTAGTATTTCACCAAAGCAAAATGAGGACAATTCAAATGACATAATAATCAAACCATCTAAATCAATAGCAGAAAAACCTTCTGAAAACAGGAATACCGATACTGATATCAAAACTGCAGCAAAATCTAAATCTGAAAATCAGTGGGAGCTTGCTTTAGCAAATAATTCTCATCCATTACCGGCAGATTATAAACCTGACTTGCAGAGTGTTGGAAATGGCTATTATTTTGACAAGAGAGCCTCCCAATATTTACTTGATATGCTGAATGCTGCAAAAGCAGAAGGTTTATCCCCATTAATTTGTTCCGCCTACAGATCGGAGCAAACTCAAAAAAGCTTATTTAATAACAAAGTAGCATCTTTTACATCAAAAGGCTTTTCTAATGAGAGTGCTCGTACAGAAGCCCAAACGGTTGTTGCTTATCCTGGAACGAGCGAACACCAGCTAGGACTTGCTGCAGATATCGTTTCCCGCAATTATCAGCTTCTTGACGATAAACAAGCTGATACCCCCGAAGCAAAATGGCTTAAAGAAAACTGTAGTAGATTTGGTTTCATCCTTCGATATCCTCCAAATAAGAAAGCTATCACCGGTGTTATATTTGAGCCATGGCATTTTCGATATGTGGGCATAGAAGCTGCAGAAAGAATTATGAGTAGCGGCATTTGCCTTGAAGAATATTTACAGTAATAATTAATTGCCCCCGCTTCTTCCACATGAATAAAAAACTTTGTTGCCTAACAAACAACAAAGTTTTTTCTATTAAGGTAATTTTTCATAACTTAAGCTCTATGGAAATTGATCATCTTTTATGAAGTAGCTTTTTTAACACCAATCAGTTTGTTATTTTCAGTGTCTATAAAAATAAGCAACACCTTAGGCTCAGTTACTTTTTTGTCATCATATGTAATAAGCGATAATTTTTTCTCTTGTATTTATCATAATCAAAAGGGATAATTTATGAGCTTAGGACTGCTGCCATTCTTTTATTGTTTCATCACACCAATGGATAACAGCCTCACTGGATATTATACCGTTTCTAAGAATGGCGTTGATAAGAGAAATTCGGTCCTTCGATATTTCCTGGATGCCTTCTTCCAAATCCTTTTGCATTCTAAGATACTTCTCAATATTCTTTTTATGTAGTTCTCTATAATCCTCTAGCATCCGCATTACATTTTCTCTCGGCTGGCTGCTTGAGAACAATAATTTCAGCATAAATTCAGAACGTATTGGCTGCTGCATTGTCTCTTCTAAAAGCCATGTTTCAAGCTCCTGCTTTCCTTTTTCGGTTATTCCATACCGGATTTTCTTTTCATTTTCTTCTCCGGAAACAATTTCAATCATCCCATTCTCCCGCATCATTTTCAATGTTGGGTAGATATGTCCGAAATTTTCATTCCAAAATCCAGAGAGCACCTTATCACTGTACTTTTTTATATCATATCCTGTACTTGGTGACAGATTCAAAATGCCTAAAATAGCATACATGGATTTATTCTTCAACGCCATTTCTATTCCTCTCTTTCCAAGCATCAACATATTTTTCAAGTTCACATACAGTCTGCTCAAGCTTAGCAAAATCCCTCATTTCCTGAGAAATTCGCATGCAATTTTCCTTGACTTTCCTGTCCATTATGAGTGTTTCCGTTTTAGATCTAAGTGTTTCCGGAGACAATTCCTTTAAGCTTTCTGTCATTCCCAGCTGCATAGAAACAAGCCGCTTAGCCACCGTATACTGGTCATTAACCTGAGGTACTGCAAGCATAGGAACGCCAAAGTATAAGGCTTCGTTCACACTGTTAAAACCTGCATGAGTTATAAATACATCAGCCCGCTTTAAAATTTCTAGCTGTGGAAGAAAACTCTTTACCGAGAAGTTTGGTGGAATCTCACCTAATTGTGAAACTTCACACTTCTTTCCAATGGATATGTACACATAATAATCCGTATTACGAAATGCCATTATGCATGTCTTATAAAAATCCACAAAATCTGTATTAAGACTCCCAAGGGATATATATATAAGTTTTCTATCTCCTATCACGGAAAGATCCAAATCGTATTCTTCCTGTATCCGGTCAATGGACGGACCGGCAAATAAATATTCTGACTCTTGTAATGCCTCATCTCCGTTAAAATTACGAGTAGTATATACGATATTCAAATCTCCTTTGCTTGTAAAAACCTGCTCTAATGAAGGCTCCTCAATTTTATAGCTTTCACAAATTCGTTTTAATATTTGATAGCAATGATCCAATTGAGTATGAAATCCTGGCACAAGCATCTGCTTTGGTACCGGTGCTTGACTCGTAGCAAAAGATGAGTGAGAACACACAACCGGAATTTTAGTAATCTGTTTTAAAAAACAGGCTCCTCCGAAAATAGAATCACAAATAATCATATCATATTGTTCTTCTTTCGCAATATCCAATATCTCCGGCAGCACCACTTCATCATACAAAAGAATATATTCCATCAACATGAAAAACGGATGCCTATCTGTGGAACGGTATTCTTTCAAAAACAGGTCAAGCTTGCTGCTAAATCCAATCCATTTTGCTCCCATCTTTGTTACCTGTTTCGAAAATGGTTCTGAACAAAAATAGCTGACCTGATTTCCTCTTTCCGTAAGTTTCTTAACTAATCCAAGCGTAGGATTAATGTGCCCATACAAATTTGAATTTATAAATAAAATATTCATAATTCTCCTCCTTATATCACTCTGATACAGTATATATTATATCAGAGTGATACATTTGTCTAGGGTTTTTAATCTCAACTGCTTATAATGCATATTTCTCAATCCATTTAGCAACACCGTCATTATCATTTTCTTCACATATATACTTTGCGGCAAAGCGTACTTTGTCGATGGCATTCTTAACCGCCACCCCAATTCCGCATTTCTTCAACATTTCCAAATCATTATAATCATCGCCAAAAGCAGCGAAGTTTTCAGTATCCATATTAAAATAATCAGCTACTGTTTTTACTGCATTCCATTTTACAGCGTAACCATTGGCAAACCTATATAAATCTTCATTAGTGTACCTCAGCATATCACACATAGGATAATGGAAAGCAATTTTCTCAACGGCAGCTTGGTCGGTAGCTCTTAAGGATATTTTCAAGTATCTGTAAGTAAGGTCTTTTGAAAAATCGTTATATTGATAGTGAGAAGGGTCTTTTGGTTCAATATATTTTCGGTCATTTGAGAATGCCACGGATTCATTTGCTGCGGAAACTGATAATACCTCCGCCGTATTCAAACACTCTTTTATTATTTGCGAAGAGATGTCTACAGGGATATAACAACGATGTATAACAGTATCTCCCACAGACACTAACGCCCCTCCATAATTTATAAATATATCAGGAACAAATTGTTTATGAACTATTAAAGATGCTTGCTGCGATCTTGCAGTGGCAAATGCCACCTTAACTCCTTTTGCTTGACACTTTTTGAGTATATCAATAGTATATTCAGAAATAGTTTTATCACTTCGCAGAAGTGTGTTATCCAAATCCGTAATAATCATTTTTATCATTCAAACATCCCCCTACCAATATAGCTAAAGTCTAAAACTAATTAATACTCTAACTGTTTACCGGTTAGTATTTCATATGCATCCAAGTATTTTTCTTTGGTGATGTTTATTATATTCTCCGGCAGGTTAGGTGGAGTTGAATTGGCATAGCCATTTTCCTTCAACCAGTCGCGAAGAGATTGTTTATCAAAACTATCTTGTGCTCTACCGA
>JAEZDX010000337.1 GCA_023417975.1 Bacillota bacterium | reverse complement strand
AGAAAAGTAATATATAGCTGCGAAATATTTTGCAGCTATAATTCATGTTAATAAAGTTCAGGGGATTCCCCTGAACTTTATGCATAATAATGGTTTATTTCTAGTAATTTGTTGGATATAATAATTAGAAGAAGTTTAGTACTTACCGGGACAGTGCTCAGCTCCGAAGCTATGCTTTATATAGAGCCCTGTCACCCGTTGAAGCAGCAGTAAGAAAGGATGATATAATGAGCGGTAAATGGTATGAAGTAAAAATAATAACAAAGAGTGAAGCTATAGAACCTATATCCGGAATATTCTATGGTCTTGATGTAAAAGGTGTTGCTATCGAAGATCCAAATGATATTTTAAACAGAGAGCAAGGTCCGCTGACTTGGGATTTTGCGGATATTAACATACTGGAATATGGCGGAAAAGCTGCGGTAGTAAAGGGTTATTTTAATGAAACCGAAGACGCGGATCAGCTTGTAGAGTACATACAAGGGAAACTTGACGAACTAAACGATATGGGTATAGATATCGGAGAAGGAAAATTGGAATGCCAGTTGGTGAAAGAAGAAGATTGGGCAAACAATTGGAAAAAATATTATAAGCCTACAAAAATAAGTGATAAAATAGTTGTAAAGCCTATTTGGGAAGAGTACACACCTGAAAAGGATGAGATGATAATTGAGCTTGATCCGGGTATGGCTTTCGGAACAGGAACTCATGAAACTACAAGAATGTGTGTGCTTGCTCTGGAGAAAAATGTAGAGAATAGCAGTACTGTTTTTGATATAGGAACAGGCTCAGGAATTCTTGCCATTGCAGCTGCAAAGCTTGGAGCAGATAAGGTAATAGGAGTGGACTTGGACCCTGTAGCAGTAGATTCAGCTCTTGAAAATGTTGAGTATAATAAGCTTAAAAATATTGAAATTCTTCATGGAAATTTGATGGATGTAGTTGATGGTAAAGCAGACTTGGTAGTTGCTAACATAATTGCTGAAATTATAGTTGTGCTTGTGGATCAAGTGAAAGAATTTATTAAACAAGGCGGCGTATTCATTTCTTCCGGGATAATTAAGGAAAGAGAAAGTATGGTTGTTGAAAAGTTGAATAATTCAGGTTTTGTCATAAAAGAAACCATGTATGATGGAGAATGGGTATGTATAACAGCAGAATACTTATAAAGGGGAAATATCATGCATAAGTTTTTCGTTATGCCCAAGGATATAAGAGATGAAAGAGCCTATATAACAGGAGATGATGTCAAGCATATTTATAAGGTGCTGAGACTGAAGAGTGAGGATGAGGTTTTGATAAATAACTGCAAGGGAAAAGAATACCTGGGCAGAATTTCGGTAGTCAACAAAAATGAAGTCATTGTTGACTTAATAGCAAATATAGAAAGAAGCAATGAAAGCAATCTGTCCATAACGCTTTATCAAGGTCTGCCAAAATCAGCCAAGATGGACTATATAGTTCAAAAGGGTACGGAGATTGGTATTAACGAGATAACTCCAGTAGTAACAGAGAGAGTTGTGGTAAAAAGTGAATTGAATGAATTTAAGAAGACAGACAGATGGAGAAGAATAGCACTGGAAGCATGTAAACAGTGTAAAAGGACAATCATTCCTGAAATAAATGAACCTATAGAATTTATTAATTTACTATCTCAGCTGAAGAAGTATGATGTAGTGGTAGTGCCCTATGAAAATGAAGACGGGTTCGGGATTAAAAGAATGTGCAGAAATTTAGACAGTGAAGTAAAGAGTGCAGCAATTGTAATAGGTCCGGAAGGCGGCTTTGAGGAAAAAGAGATAGATGAATTAAAGAAATTAGGAGCTTATATAGTGACTTTGGGCCCCAGAATTTTAAGAACGGAAACTGCAGGAATAGTTGCAGCTTCGATTTTACAATATGAACTGGGGGATTTGGGTGGTAATGATTAATAATCTTTACGGCTTAAGAGGAATACAAGGAGGTAATGATTGATAATCATTACGGCTTATAAGGAATACGGGGAGGAATAGACTAATGAAAGTAGCATTTGCCACATTAGGCTGCAGAGTTAATCAGTATGAATCTGAAGCTATGGCAGAAAAATTTATCAGAGATGATTATGAGGTTGTAAAATTTGAAGATTATTCAGATGTTTATGTAATAAATACTTGTACTGTGACCAATATGGGCGATAAGAAATCCAGACAGATGATTGGCAGGGCAAGGAGAAAAAATGAAGATGCAGTTATTGCAGTAGTGGGATGCTATTCTCAGGTTGCTCCGGATGAAGTTTCCTCCATTGAGGGAGTAGATGTGGTGCTTGGAAGCAGAAATAAAGGAGACATTGTTTACTGGGTAAACAGAGCTAAAGAAGAAAAGAATAAGATAGTTCAAGTAAAGGATGTTTTGAGAGATAACAACTTTGAGGAGCTTTCTATCGAGACTTATCAAGATAGAACAAGAGCTTTTCTGAAGATTCAAGACGGCTGCAATAGATTCTGTTCCTATTGTCTCATACCCTACGCCCGCGGCGGAGTATGCAGTAAGAATCCTGAAAAGATTATTGCGGAAGTTAAGGAGCTGGCGGCTAACGGCTTTAAGGAGATAATTCTTTCAGGCATTCACATCGCTTCTTATGGAATGGACTTGGAAAACGCTATAACTCTTGTTGATGTTCTTGAGAGTATAGATAAGATAGAAGGAATAGAAAGAATAAGAATTGGGTCTATTGATCCTACATTTTTTACAGAAGGTGTTATGGATAGGATAACCAAACTGGAAAAACTTTGCCCTCATTTTCATCTGTCGCTTCAAAGCGGATGCAGTGAAACCTTAAAAAGGATGAACAGAAGATATACAGCTGAGCAATATAAGTACATTGTTAGCGAATTAAGAAATAGAATTAAAAAAGTTTCCATAACTACTGACATAATTGTAGGTTTTCCTGGGGAAACTGTAGAGGAATTTGAAGCTACATATGAGTTTCTAAAGGAATTAAAGTTAACTAAAACACATGTGTTTAAGTACAGCCCAAGGAAGGGCACAACAGCAGCTAAGCTGAAGGATGATGTATCCCCCTCTGAGAAAGACAGAAGAAGTACTCTTCTCATTGAGTTAAATAGTATTAATGAACACAATTTTATAAGTTGCTTTGTTGGAGAAGAGACAACGGTTCTATTTGAACAAAAATCCTCTGTTGGAGAAGATTATTATGAAGGATATACTGCCAATTATGTAAAGGTGTTATGTAAAAGTAAAGCTGAGGACATTGTAGGCAATATAATTAAAGTTAGGTTGAAACAGGCTGATAATGAGTTTGCATATGGTGAGGTAATAGAGGTATAATATGGTATATAAAGGATTTTTTAATGCGTAGCTTAACGAAATAATTGATGCACTATTCCGCTGCAAAACAGCACAAGGGGGTGAATAAGATGAATGATTGTATATTTTGTAAAATAGCAAATGGAGAAATACCTTCAGAAAAGGTGTTTGAAAGTGCAAATGTACTTGCCTTTAAGGATATCAATCCTGAAGCTCCGGTACACATAGTAATAATACCGCGAAAGCACATAGAAAGCGTAAATCATATAGAGGATCAAGATGTCAATATAATAGGTGATGTATTCCTAGCTGCCAAGGAAATTGCAAAACATCTTGGAATTGCCGATGATGGCTATAGAATAGTTACAAATTGCGGTGAAAAGGCAGGTCAGACTGTTAAACATCTTCATTATCATCTCTTAGGAGGCAGAGACTTAAAATGGCCTCCGGGTTAATATGAGACAAAGCTTAATATTTGACGCCAGTGCATAAATAACCGAGCAGCAGTATGTTATATGGTCCTAATTATGTCTGTAAGGCTTTAAAACCTTATAAAAGTTTAAAACCAATGAAAATCTTGACAGTGTATAAGCATATAATGTATAATATTCAATGTGTTATTTGTATCCAAAGGCTGATTTTATTGTTTAATAGGATTAGAGCTAGCGGAGGGAGGGATATAGATGTCAGAAATAAAAGTTGGAGAAAATGAAACTCTTGAAAGTGCTTTAAGAAGATTTAAGAGAAAATGTGCTAGAGCTGGTGTTCTCTCAGAAGTTAGAAAAAGAGAGCATTATGAAAAGCCAAGCGTAAAGAGAAAGAAGAAATCTGAAGCAGCTAGAAAAAGAAAATTTAAATAGAACTCTTTGAAAGAAGGTACCGTTATGCCCATTAAAGAAAGACTTCAGGAAGATTGGAAGCAAGCTTTAAAGGCTAGGGATAAATTCAGAGCTGATACCATCAGCACTGCAAAGGCTGCTGTCCTTTTGGAAGAAAAAAGGGGAAGCAACAACAGTGTGGATGATGATGCAATATTAGAAATATTAGCTAGGGAAGTAAAACAAAGGCGTGAAGCCATTGTTGAATTTGAAAAAGGAAACAGACAGGATTTAGTTGATAAGTCAAAAGCTGAAATCGAAATTTTGTTAAGTTACCTTCCTCAGCAGTTAAGTGAAGATGAAATATATGAAATAGTACGAGTTGCAGCCGTTGAAGTTGGTGCAAATAGCATGAAGGATATGGGAAAATTGATGTCGGCTGTCATTGAAAGAACCAAAGGCAGAGCTGATGGAAAAGTTGTTAGTACCATAGTAAAAGAACATCTAAGTAAATAATGAATGTATACAAAAGGGATACTCAGTAGAGTATCCCTTTATTACGTCTGTTTTCAATAAATTGCCTGGAATTCGGAATTTCTATGGAGTTATTTTCATAAATTTAGTATGAAAATAATTTTTGAGGTGAAATTGTGGAAGATAAAATAAATAAGGCTAAGGAAAGTTTGGCTAACCAGCTTGACCTACCAAGAGATGTTATGCTTAACATTCCCAAGATAAGTGTGACAGGAAACAATGAGATAACTATAGAAAATCATAAAGGCATAGTTCTCTTTAACGAAAAAGAAGTAAAGATTAATTCCAATGTAGGTGTAATTTCAGTTTCGGGAGAAAAATTTGAAATTTTATTCTTAGGCGGAAGTACTATAACTATAGGCGGAAAATTTAAATCAATTTTATATGAGGAGAGCAGAAAATGATGTTTTCCAAGTATAATAGCGGAGTTATTACTATTGAAATAAGGGCAATGAGTCCTGAAAGATTTATAAACCTGCTTTGGAAAAATGGTATACAAGTTAAAAATATTTGTAAGATAGATATCATTACTATGACTTTAGAAGTAAATATAAAGGATTATGACAAGATTAAAGATATGTGTACAAGAAGCAATACCCATTTAAAGGTTATAAGCAGGAGGGGAATGTTCTTCCGAATTCATAAAGGTAAGAAGCAAGCTTCGTTAGTAGGTGGAATTATAATATTTGCAGGTATTCTGTATTATCTTTCAACCTATATGTGGTATGTGGATATAAATACTGAAAAGTACATAAGTCCTTATGAAATCAGACAAAAGATATACAGCTACGGAATCAAACCCGGCATAGCTAAGAGAAAAATAGATGTAAGACTCTTAGAAGATAAAATGATGAAAGATAACGATAATATAATGTTTATCCGTGCAAGAATAGAAGGTTCGGCACTTAAGATAAGCGTAAAAGAAAGAACGGTGCCCCCAAATATTGTACAAGAAAACGAGCCTTGTGATGTAGTGGCCAAATGTGACGGAGAAATTATAAGCATATTTTCTACAGCCGGTACTCCTGTAGTCAAGAGTGGAGATACAGTTAAAAAAGGTCAAGTTTTGATTAAAGGGGAACAAGGTAAAGAAGGGAGTGTATATCCGGTACATGCAGCAGGTCAAGTAACGGCCAAAACCTTTTATGAGAATGAAAGAGAGATGCAGCTTAAGGGCATTAAATATGTACAAACAGGGAAAAAAGCTGAAAATATATATGCTGAGATGCTGGGAAAGAAAATTTATCTTAAAAAAAGTTTAAATAAATTTGCTAATTATGATAAAATAGTAGATAACAAGGGATTTGTTAAAAAAGAGGAATATAGTGAAACAAAACCCATGGAATTTAGTTTAAATGAAGATCAAATTGTAGAGGATACAGTAAATGACATGTATAATAAAACTATGGAATCTTTGGATAATAAGTCTGCAAAACTATTAAACAAGATTATAGATAAAGAAAATTCAGGAAATAATATTAAAATAAGGGCCGTTTTTGTTGTTATGATGAATATTGAAATGCAGCAAAAGATAAATTAGTTGTTCCTGATTTGAAAGAGGAGAAAAAATGAAAAAAAGCAAATCAAAAAACAATGATAAACTTGATTACTTAAAAAAAGCGGCCATATTTGCGGCATGTTTTTCTATTTTGTTTTTCACCTTGATGACAGCCTTAATTGCGCCAAAGTATTCTCTAAATGAAGGGGATATTACAAAAGTTGACATTAAGGCGCCAAGAGAAATTAAAGATGAAGAAGCAACCAATGAAAAAGTAAAACAAATAGAAAATGCTGTAAACCCCATATATAATAAAAAAAATGAAGTAAAAAATTCTGCCATAGGAAATAATCAAGCTTTATTTCAATTGTTGGACAGCGTAAGAACTGAGTTGACAGACAGTAATTCAAAGTTAAGCAAGCTGAAAAATTTATCTTTTATTAAATTGTCAGATGAGTATTATAAGCAGCTTGTAGAATTAAAAAAAGAAGATGCCGATGTATTAAAGGATAGCGTTATAAATTGTATTGGAGAAGTATATGATAGTAGCAGAATAGAAGATAAGCCTGAAGATATAAGAAAGGCTCAGGAAGCTGTGTTAACAAAGTTTAACAGCTCAAGTCTCACAGACGATTTAAAGGTTTTAGGAACAAATATAGCGTACACGCAGATAGAGCCGAATCTTTTCCTTGATGTAAAAAGTACCGATGAGGCAAAAAAAGATGCTATTAGGAGCGTAGAACCGGTTATAATAAAAAAAGATCAAATAATTGTAAAGTATGGAGAACCAGTTACTGCCAAGCAAATTGAACTATTGAAGCAATTGGGGCTGCTAAATGAAAAATCTTCCGTACAGTGGAGATTGTTTACAGGGCTGGGCATACTTGTACTTACAATTATGCTGCTGCAGTGGACGTATTTGTTTAGGTATTATAAGACAATATTTGAAGATAATAAAAAGTTAATTCTCATAAACGTACTAACATGTCTTTCGGTTGTTTTAGCTCGGATTGTGGGTATGGCATCAATTTTTCTAATTCCATTTGCCTGTGTGCCTATGCTTATGAGCTTACTAGTAAACTATAAAATTTCCTTAGCTCTTGGAGTCTTAAATATAGTATTAATAAGCGGAAGTATGGGGTTTAATGTTGAAGCAACAATACTTGCAATTCTTAATACGGTTATGGGAGCTGTAGTACTAAGAAAGATGCAGGCAAGAAACGACATATTTCTTTCAACCATATTTATCACAATTGTTAACGTTATGTGCACCTTCAGCATAGGTATATTATTAAGTAATAATACAATTGAAATTTTGAAGCGAGCAGGAGTGGCATCTGCGGGAAGCATGATCTCAGCGGTTATAACGGTTGGACTCCTTCCGTTCTTTGAAAGTACCTTCGACATAGTAACTGTAGTTAAACTGTTGGAATTGGCAAATCCCAATCAACCATTGCTGAAAAGGCTTTTAATTGAGGCACCGGGTACATATCATCACAGTATTCTTGTGGCCAATCTTGCAGAGCTAGCTGCCGATGAAATAGGTGCAAATTCCCTTCTTTCCAGGGTTGGAGCCTATTATCATGATATAGGTAAAATCAAAAGACCGTATTTTTTCAAAGAAAATCAGATGGGAATGGAAAATCCTCATAATAAAATCACACCAAATCTGAGTGCTTTGATTATAATTTCACATGTGAAGGATGGAATTGAACTGGGAAAGAGTCATAGAATTCCGGAATGTATTATGGAGTTCATTGAACAGCATCACGGCAATTCACTTGTCAAGTACTTTTACATTACTATGAAGAATATATCGGATAATCCCGAGGAGGTAAACGAAGAGGACTTCAGATATTCAGGACCTGTACCTAAGGCAAAGGAAACTGCTATAGTAATGCTGGCAGACAGTGTGGAAGCTGCTGTAAGATCAATTAATGAGCCTACGGTAGAGAAAATAGAAGCTATGGTAAATAACATATTTAACGATAAATTAAATGATGGACAATTAAATGGCAGTGACTTAACCTTTAATGAATTGGATAGAATAAAGAAAACCTTTCTAAAATCATTAAGCGGTATATATCATCAGAGAGTTGAATATCCGGAAGATAAGAAGATTGCAGAAATTAAGGAGATAAGTGATGGTTTACATTGAAAATGGACAGGATAAAGTAGCATGGAATAAAAAGTTGGAGACGCTGCTGTTGGAAATAATTGATTTTGCGCTTAAGTCTGAAAAAGTGGAGTGCAAGTCTCAAATTAGTGTAGTTTTGGTGGATAATGAGGAAATAAGAGCAATAAATAAGGAACACAGAGGTATTGACAAAGTTACAGATGTTTTGTCCTTTCCTATGCTGGATTATACGGAAGGGAAAGTTTATAAAGAAACATATTTGGGGCATAGCTTTGATGCCAGTGCTATGGATGGGGAAGAGCTTGTACTAGGTGATATTGTAGTTTCTCTTGAAAAAGCAGAGGAACAAAGTATGGAGTATGGCCATTCCTTTGAGAGAGAATTGGTATATTTGGTAGTACATTCGGTACTCCATCTGCTTGGATATGATCACATGAAAGACAATGAAAAGGAAAGAATGCGTGAAAGAGAAGAAAATATTTTATCAAAGTTTAATATTAACAGAGATTAATACATTGAAGGTGTTACTATGAAAATTAGAAAGTTAGTTGATAGTTTTAATTATGCAATTGAGGGAATAATATATTCTGTAAGAACTCAAAGAAACATGCGGATACATATGGCAGCTGCACTTTTAGTACTTATGGCTTGCTTTTTTTATGATTTAAGCAAGACAGAACTTTTGATTTTAGCCATTACAATAACTATGGTTTTGACGGCGGAACTTATAAATACTGCCGTAGAGAGTGCTATTGATGCAACGACAAATTACTATCATCCTCTTGCCAAGATTGCAAAAAATACAGCTGCAGGCGCTGTTTTAATTACAGCTGCCAATGCAGTAATAGTTGGATATATCATATTTTGGGATAAGTTAACGGAAATATCCTTTAGCGTAATTACAAGAATAAAACAGTCAAATCCATATATGATGTTTATTGTATTAGTTATAGTAAGTATGACAACAATAATAGTAAAAGCAATATACGGAGAAGGAACACCGCTTAGAGGAGGAATGCCAAGTGGACACAGTGCCCTTGCATTTTCCATAGCAACTACTATAGCATTGATTACTGAAGAGCCGCTGTCTATAATGTTAAGTTATCTGCTGGCCTTTATTGTAGCTCAGAGTAGAGTTGATTCGGAGGTACATTCCATCTTAGAGGTAATTATGGGAGCAATTTTCGGTACTCTGCTGACTTTATTTATATTCAGGATTTTCAGTTGATTAAAAAGATTGTTCTTATATATAGATAGCTGCATTGCAAAGATTTCATTAAATGCTATAATTTATACAACGGGGTGTTTAACATGAATTATGGATTATTAATAAAAGAAGCTCTAAAGGCAAGACAATTTGCTTATACGCCATACTCAAAATTTAACGTAGGAGCTGCTGTTTATACTGAAGACGGAAGAATTTTCAGCGGGTGCAATATAGAAAATGCATCCTTTGGAGCAACCAATTGTGCTGAAAGAACTGCTGTTTTCAAGGCTGTATCGGAAGGTGCTAAAGCTATAACTGCCATAGCTATAGTAGGTGATTTGAGCACCTATACTTATCCCTGCGGTATATGCAGACAGGTTTTGGTTGAGTTTGCCAAAGATGAGAATATGGAAATCATACTAGCAAAAAATGAAGATAACTACATAGTGGATAAACTATGCAATATATTACCGGGTGCTTTCACTAAGAAGGACTTGGATAAGGAGAAGATAGATTAATGTTTAAATCTGGATACGTGACCATAATAGGAAGACCTAATGTAGGAAAATCTACACTGCTTAACAAGCTGATGGGAGAAAAACTTGTAATAGTATCGAATAAACCTCAGACAACAAGGAATAATATACATACAATCTTGACAGGTAAGGAATATCAAATAATATTTGTTGATACTCCTGGAATTCATAAACCAAGACATAAGCTTGGCGAATTCATGGTGAAAATTGCTAAGGAATCAGTAAAAAATGTTGATGTAATACTTTTTCTCACCAATCCCGATGATGAAATAGGCAAAGGGGATGCAATGATTCTTGAAGAGCTTAGAGGCATCGACAAACCCGTGTTTCTAGTTGTTAATAAAATTGACGAAAACACACAGGAAAGAGTTGCAAAAACATTAAAGGCTTATGGTGATAGTTTTAAGTTTGAGGAAATAATTCCAATCTCAGCCCTAAAGGGTAAAAATACAGACACTCTTTTAAAGCTTATTGTCGATAAGCTGCCGGAAGGTCCTATGTATTACCCTGAAGATATGGTTGCCGATGTACAGGAA
>JAEZDX010000312.1 GCA_023417975.1 Bacillota bacterium | reverse complement strand
CTTTTGAAAATATAATATTGCCCCTCACAATTTCCGGAGTTAATCACAAAGAAGCCGAGAAGAGAGTATTGGAGGTAGCTGATAAGCTTGAAATAAAGGAGATGCTTCCGAAGTATCCTTATGAAATGTCAGGGGGACAGAGGCAAAGAACTGCAGCTGCCAGAGCAATAATAACAAATCCTGCCATAGTACTGGCGGATGAACCTACAGGAGCATTGGATTCTAAGGCAGCAAGGATGCTGTTGGAAAGCCTTGAGAGCTTAAACAAAAATCTGAAGGCTACTATACTGATGGTTACCCATGATGCTTTCACTGCCAGCTATTGCAGCAGAATTCTTTTTATCAAGGACGGTAAAATCTTTAACGAACTTATAAAGGGAGGCAGCAGCAGGAAGGAATTCTTTAATAAAATAATCGATGTGGTAACTCTCCTTGGAGGTGACGCAGGAAATGTACTTTAAGTTGTCCGCTAAAAATGTAAGAAAAAGCTTTAAGGACTACGCTTTATATTTTCTGACGCTGACCTTTGGCGTATGTATCTTTTATATTTTTAATTCCATAGAGGCTCAGCAGGCTATGATGGTAATATCCGAATCCACTGCGGAAATGATGAAGGTTCTTACAGAAATTATGGGAGCAATATCCATATTTGTATCCTTTATTCTCGGATTTTTGATAGTATATGCAAATAACTTCCTCATCAGACGGAGAAAAAAGGAAATAGGCATATATATGACTCTTGGAATGGAAAAGGGGAAAGTAGCAAAGCTACTTGTGGCTGAAACTTTTATTATAGGGATATTATCGTTGGGAGTAGGTCTTTTGGCAGGGGTTTTCCTGTCTCAAGGACTTTCGGTTGTAACTGCAAAGCTTTATGAAGCAGATATGACAAGCTTTAAATTTATTTTTTCTTCAACAGCCTTTGTAAAAACAATTATATATTTCGGGATAATCTTTATAGTTGTCATGATTGCAGGGACAATATCCATTTCAAAATATAAACTCATAGATCTTATAAATGCGGAGAAACAGAATGAGAAACAGAGACTAAAAAACCCTATATTGACTATAGTACTGTTCATACTTTCTATAGGCTTTTTAGGAACTGCATATGGTCTTGTTTTAAAAAACGGCATAGTAATGTTTGACAATAGACTTCTAGTTGAAATAATACTTGGGACTATAGGGACCTTTCTTTTCTTTGCATCACTATCAGGATTTTTCCTTAGGGTATTACAAGGAAATAAGAAGCGTTACTTAAAAGGTCTAAATATGTTTGTTTTGCGCCAGATAAACTCAAGAATCAATTCTGCGCAAATATCTATGTCTTTCATATGCTTAATGCTTTTCTGTACAATTGGAATACTGTCAACAGGAATGGGAATGAACAATGTACTTAATAAGAATTATAAGGATAGTGCTCCTTTTGATGCATCAGTTAAACTAGACGGTAATTTAAGTATTGTTGATAAGCTGAAGCAATATGGTTTTGATGTATATAACTATGCGGATAAAGCTGTAGAATTTTCCCTATATGAATATACTAAGGAAAATACTGCAAAGGAATCGTTGTTTAGCAAAATAAAAACATGTAATGCTGAAGCCGGTGAACGTTTAAGAGCAGATACTCCTTTGTACATTATTAAGCTTACGGATTACAATAAGCTGTTGAAGCTTCAGGGGAAAAAAGAACTAGTGCTTCAGGAAAATCAGACGGCAGTATACTCGGATTATATTGAGATTGCACAGCCTATGAAAGATGCACTCTCAAAGCTTGTTAAGGATAATAACACGGTAAAATTAGAGAATAGGACTTACAGTATCTATCCAAAAGCTCTACAGGATGGTATTGCAACAAGTCTTTCCAGTAATATATTTGTTGCACTTGTAGTACCTGACGGTGTTGCAGCTGGAAATGAAGTTAGGCAGACTATACTGTCCTTCAATTGCAAAGGCGATAGCAAGGCTATGATGAAAAAGTTTGAGGGAGATTTAGAGAGATTTTCTAAGGAACATGCAGATATCAAAGAACAAATTAAAATGACAGGTGCCACAAAAGAAACAATTAGATCAGTTTCGGCAGGCACGCAAGCAATAGTTTCTTTCGTAGGTATATACCTTGGAATAATTTTTCTCATAACAAGCGCAGCAATTCTTGCTCTTCAGCAGCTTTCCGAAACTACCGACAACAGGCATAGGTATGAAATTCTTCAAAAGATAGGAGCGGATGAAAAGCTTATTAATTCCACACTGTTTAAGCAAATCGCTATATATTTTCTTATGCCATTGGCATTAGCATGTATCCATTCAGTAGTGGGAATAAAAGTGGCCAATGCGGCTATAAATGACGTTGGAAATATTAATGCACTAAGCAATATAGTCATAACGGCGTTGCTAATAATAATAGTTTATGGGTCATATTTTCTTGCAACCTATTTCAGCAGCAAAAGAATAATACTGAAGGGAAGCAGGGCATAATCAATATAAAATTGGTATAAAAGTTTAATATAGAATAATAAACATAAGCATGCTTGAAAGACCCTAAATTTTAAGGGAGTATGAGGCATGCTTATTATAGTAGGAATCTGGAATGTCTATGTAATTGCCACATTATGGAGACAATGTGCGTAATTCTAATTTAAAAAACGGTGTTTACTATTGCTATGTCACAAAAAAGAGTGGATAAGATACTTAGGACAAGTTATATTTCTAAGGACAGGCTTCCTCAGGTAAAGAGTGTACAAACCTTAAATCACAAACCTTAAGTGTTCTTTTGCTAGAGGTTACAAGCAAAAACATATCCATAGCTTTAAAACCTTCAGCATAAACTTTGGATAAATTCATCCACTTAAGCCAAGTAACATAGAAATTTAAATACTTTGTGGCAACGCCGTGAAAAAAGGATATGAAGCTTTTCAGCTCCAAACCAAAGGCTCTGGCGTTCTGATTATGATATATTTCTTCTTGAACATCTCTATAATTATTAAGCTTATACAGCTTAAGATTTAGCTTTTTTGAAAGCCCCAAATAAGACATATTATTATTGGTGCATATGGTTGAACCAGCTGCGAGCTTATCCTTAAGCATGTTCATGAGGCGTTCGCAGTTGGGCTTTGTCTTTCCGGCTGCTTCAGAAAATATATTTTCTGATCTGTCCTTGCAGCACAGTACCCTTATCTTCGATAGAGAAGTATATTCAGATGCTGTGGCTCCTCTTTGTCTTGGTTTTCTATACATATAAAAGAACAAAGAATTTGAATGATTGCCCTTAAAGCTTTCTGGAATCAATACTTCATCGATTTCCACTATTCCGGATAAATTATCTTTTAAGCTTGATTTTAGTGCGTTGAGTATTTTATGACGCCAGTAGAAAGCAGTGTTTCTATGTATTCCCACTACCTCAGCACTGTTACGGATAGTTAAGCCGTTAGCCATGCATTTCATGTATTTAAGCCATTGCTGTACCGACTTTTTGCTGCATCTTAATGGAGAATGCGAAGAATCGGAAAAGTTTTTTCCGCAGCTTTTGCACTTATAACGCTGACGATTTATACGGTTTCTACCGTTTTTTACTATATAGGAACTGCTGCAACGCGGACAAGCATTTGTATTCATAGAAATTCTATCTGCAATGAACTCTGAGTACTTTTCGTTTGATACTTTAGCATGAATTGGGAATATTAATTCCTTAAAATAGGCCATCTGAGAAGGGCTTAATTGTTTTAATGCTTCAATAATTTCAATGTTATTATTACTATTGATTGACATGGACAATCACCTCTAGTTATTTTCATCTTATTGTAAAGTTAATATCCAATCACCTTTAGCAGCGGTACAAATCGTTGAAAATAGAAGCTTTCATAACTGCTCAACATAAAGATATTTATTACCTTACATATATAGAACGGAGTAAGTCTATTAAAATCTTCCTTAGCAAAAGTTCTTGAAGACTAAATATTTTGCTCCGCGCTGGAATTTTACTTTTAATAATTCTTAGTAACACTTTTATTTCGTTCTATATAGATTATTGACAGTAACAGCTTGGACTAATCACCATCATACATTTTTTGTGACATAGCAATAGCTTTTATACCCTTATGTTTTCAACTATATACCATAGCAAGGTAGCCAAAATGTGACATTATTCGCGTATGACTTCATATAGTACTGCTTAACAAAAAATAAATAACATATTCGACAGAGTTTCCCTTATTGCGCACTAAAGTCAGTAGTAAAATAAAGGAAGAAGCAAGGAGGGAAGATAATGGGTAACACTAATTCTACAAAACTGAAACTACTGCATTTATTGGATATATTAGAAAAGGATACTGATGAGGACCATCCCATATCAATGCCTGAGCTTCAGAGAAAGTTGTCGGAAAGGGATATAGATTCTGAGAGAAAATCAATCTATAGAGATATAAAAGCTTTAGAGGATTTTGGCATCGAAATAAGCGGTTATGAGCAAAACAGACAAGGATATTTTCTATTAAGCAGAGATTTTGATCTTTCAGAGCTTAGATTTTTGATGGACGCCGTACTGTCCTCACGATGTATCACTATAAAAAAGTCAAAAGAACTCATTGCTAAATTAGAGGGCTTAACAAGCAGGCACCTCGCAAAGCAGCTTAGCAAGAACAGAGATATTGATAAAAGAATTAAGCACAGTAATGAGGAATTTTATTATAATATTGATAAGATAAGCAGAGCTATAAGTGAAGATAAAAAGATATCATTTCAGTATTATGAGTATAATAAAGCTAAAGAAAAGATTTTGAGAAGAGATGGGCACATTTATAAATTAAGTCCTTATGATTTGGTATGGAATGAAGACTTTTACTATGTTATAGGTATTCATGACAATCATGATAATTTTACAAATTATAGAATAGACAGAATGCATCACATAGATATAGGAGATAGTACAAGAAGGCTCTTAGAGGATTTTCAGGCAAAGGGGATCTTTTATAATACTACGGATTATATGAAGCGGACTTTTAAAATGTATGGTGGGGAGTTGACAAACGTTGAATTAAAATTTAGTAATGAACTGATAAATGTTGTCATAGACCGATTCGGCAAAGAATCAAACATTAGCGAGATGGACAATGACCACTTCAAGCTCACTGCAGAAGTAAATGCGGGAGAAGGGTTTCTTCTGTGGATACTTCAATTTGGGGAAAAAGTGCAGATTCTATATCCAGAAGCTTTGAGAAAAAGACTAGTTCATAAGATTGACAAAATGAGAGAACAATATAAAATTTTATATAAAGACACATAAGAAAGTAGGTATAATAATGGACTTAGTGAAAATAATTCAAGCTATTTCAAAGGTAGAAGGAGTTAAAGCAATAGCATTAGGAGGTTCGCAAAGCCGAAATGAAGCCAGTGAAACTTCGGACTACGACATAGGAGTATATTATACTACTGATAATTTGGATATTTTAGGGCTGGAAGCTGTATTAAAAGTACTTGATGATGAACATAGAGATAATCTGCTCAATGTTCCGGGTGAATGGGGACCGTGGATCAATGGAGGAGGTTGGCTCACAGTAGACGGTGTAGCTGTAGATATTCTATTAAGAGATATAAAAAGAGTTGAGAATGTAATAAATGATTGTATTGAAGGAAAAATTATTATTGACTATCAATGCGGACATCCTTTTGGGTTTGTAAATTCTATATATGCTGCAGAAACTCATTATTGTAAGATACTATGGCAGGATAAAACGAAGCAGCTTGAAAGACTGAAAGCAATATTGTACTTCAAAGGAGAGTATTCTCCTTTATTGAAAGAAGGGGTAATAAAAAAGTTTCTATGGGAGGCATGGTTTTCGCTTGCCTGTGCACATAAAGCAGCTGTAAAGGGTGATGTAAACTATGTTATAGGCTCAGTTTTCAGAACGGTGTGTTCATGGATTCAAGTAATATATGCAGTTAATAACCGATATTTAATGAATGAAAAAGGGACACTAAGTATTGTAAAAAATTTAGAGATTAAACCCAATGATATGGAGAAAAGAGTTAAGAAAATTTACATAAGCATTAGTGAGGGAAGAGCTGAAGAAGCATATGAAATGTTGGAAGACTTGCATAAAGAGGTAGAAGCATTGGCTTAATCTAGAAGGTCAATAAATATTATAATTAAGTGAAATGAAGGCTCCGCAGAGTTTATTTAAAATGCGGAGCTTTATGTATTTATTTAATTCCTATGCGCATTCGGTAGCAAAAGTCAATTTCAAAGATATTATCTTCAAAAATATTATGAATCTTCTCCTTAAAATCTTCCAGGAAAGGAACGATTTCCGGAATGTTATTCTTCATAATAGTCTGGAGACCTCCTTGGCTTAAGGCGAGAGCTATAAATCTTTCGGCACTGCAGTCCTCAGTGTTGGAAAAGACTAATTCCCTTACGTATTTGAAATATCCGCTGTTTCTTATATTTGAAAGATGGTTGTTTTTGTCCCATCTTATAGTACTATTTTTAATGTGTGGATACTTGGCTTCTATTTCGGCTACCTTGGAAAATAATTTGTTGTATTCAAGCTCAGCTTCACAGTTGCTAACAGCAGGCCAGTCACAATCATACACTGCAAAAACTCCGCCGGATTTTAAAATTCTTGCTGTTTCTTTTATAGTAAGCACCGGATCCATCCAATGAAAGGATTGGGAACAGGTAACAACGTCGGCTAGGTTAGTTTCCAAGCCTGTATTATGTGCAAAACCGGACATAAAGGTTAAGTTAGGCAGTTTAGAAGCTTTTTCTTTTGCGATTTTAATCATATCAATACTTGGCTCAATCCCAATGACCTTGTTGCTTACCGAACTCCATATTGTTGTTGAAAGACCGGTGCCGCAGCCTAAATCAACTACTATAGAAGGGGTTTTCCCCAAATATCTCAAAATATATTCCTTTGCTTTCGCAGGGCACTTTGGTCTTGCACTGTCATAAACATCAGCAAAGCCTTTGAATCTATTGGCATTGATTTGCAGTTTCTCTTCCATTAATAATCCTTCTTTCCAAACTCAAATGTTATATATTATATATTAAACTTATTAAATATATCATTCAAGGTCGTTGAAAGGACGGTGAGTTCATCCGTAGGTTTTGCTGCAAATTCTATAAATTTAAGTTTTTTTATCTATGTATGGGCAATTTTGATTTTATTAATTGCCCATTCTGCCATTTCCCTTACTTTTTCATGGCTGTCTTTTCGGGCAGCATCAATGGTGTCTATATAGTCTTCCTTATAATTATTTAACATGGCATTTATAGCATTAACCTTCCATTTCCAAACATCTGCCTTAGGGATATACCAAAACTTAGGCTGCATCATATTTTCCAAAAATTCATAATCCATTTTTACTATTTGCTCTAAAGTTATATGACTGCTCAAAGCATCTAGTCCAGGAAATTCCTTTGTTCCTTCCCATTTGTTTTTGTTCATTGGACATACATCCTGGCAGGCATCGCAGCCGTAAATCCAATTTCCAAGCTGCTCTCTATACTTTTCATTAGGCATATCTCTGCCGGCAAAAGTAGTAATGCAGGATACACAGGCTATTGGACTCATAGTATAAGGTTTAGACAAGGATGCGGAAGGACAGGCTTTTATGCATAGGTTGCATTTGTCCGAGCAAGGTCTTAGAGCCGGAATTTCTTTTGTTTCCAATTCCTTATCAATGAGCCAGGCTTCTAAATATACCCATGAGCCTGCTTCTGTATAAAAGAAATTGTTTCTGCGGATTATACCAAGTCCTGCTTTTAAGGCTGCAAAACGAAGGGCGGTTAATCCGAATTTTCGTTCTGTTTCTGCTCTAATTCCCATGGCATGCATGTTCTTTTCAAATTTCAAGCTGTCTTGATAATCCTCGGATTTTTCATCCGTTCTACTGTCAAAGAGATAATACTTTGCTATCATCCCATGTAGGTGTTCAGGTACACGATAATTACTATATTTTCGCACACAGATTACTATGGATTTTGCCCATGGGTGAGAATTTTGTATATTTGTAAATCTATATAGGCTTTTATAAAAGCCTTCTGCTTCAGGAATTTTGTCAATTCTTTCATCAAGCTTTTCACCGTACCCATCCATATCGGAAAGCTTAATAATTCCACATTTTTCATATCCTAAAATTAAAGCGGCTTCTTTTATTTTGGCTGATAATAAGTGCATTGCATTAACATTCCCTTCAGTGTAATCCATATAACGTGTATATACACACAAGCGTTATAATCATACATTAACACCTCTTCATATTATTTGTCAACCGATTTTGTTAGTTAGAAGCAAGTAAGAAAGCAAAATGTTCTAACAGGGTGTTTATTAATGTATGACTATATTTGATTAATAAGAGTAGGCAATATCAGCATCCTCCGCTTCTTGTTCATCAATTTCAATAGAAATATTTCGATAAATCCAAGTGAATAAAATCAGTAGTATAATTGAAAAAAGCATGTTATAGCTGTTTGAATTACTTTCACTGCAGCAGGATATGCGGCAGTGATCGGATACGCGATTACAGCAACGCTTATCATAATTTTTATACATAAAAAACTCTCCTTTTTAACCTATGTTTACTATTTTCTTGTCCTGTTATATAGTATTCAGTAAAAAGAGAATATGCTTCTAAAGAAAAAAAGCTTGCTACATATAAATATGCTCAAGCTTTTACTAAGTATATATTCACTATTGCTGTTCCTTGTTTATAAGACTGAAGTAATCAAAGCATGCAGGAGAAGCTGATTTATGTCCCTTTCCTGTGGCATAAATACCTGTATAGGTGCCAGTAAAGCATCTGCCAACAACTTCACATGCAAGAAAACGTGCGGAGGCACTTCCAAGCAGAATTGTTTCATCCTCACTATAGCCATAGTAAAAATGATATTTCAGTCTGTCCGCAATTACTTTAAGAAATATTGGCCTATTTTGAATCTCAACGCAAGCTGCTGTTTCAAAGAAATCATCCGCCCTTTTTTCAAATATGAGTACGTCTTTTCCATTCATTTTTTTCTTCACAACTTTATAATAAAATTCATTGGAGATAAAAATAACCAGTCCAGCTTCTTCATTTTCGTTTTGGGGGTAAAATTCAAAGGAAGTTGATATTTCACATTCATAGTATCTCTGTCTTCTACATAAT
>JAEZDX010000310.1 GCA_023417975.1 Bacillota bacterium | reverse complement strand
TGGAACTGGATACAATAAAGAAAGGTTTCAAGCTGCCTTGAAAGAATACGATAAAGGCAAGTTGAAACTCACCAATGAAGGCAGCACCGGGAAAAATGCTTCACAGTCGAGACTGGCCATGGGATTTCTAGTTCAATTCATGATATATATGTCCGTTATTACTGCAATACTCATATTGGAGGATAAAAATAGCGGGGTGTTTTATAGAGTATTCTCAGCACCGGTATCAATAAAGAAATATTTGTTTGGAAATTTAGCAGCTTTTTTCAGTGTGGGAGCAGCTCAGGCTGTAATTATTCTTGCTTTGGTAAATGTGCTGTTAGGTTTAAGCCTTGGGGTACATGCTGTAAATATGTATATATTGTTTATTGTATTCGCTTTGGTTTGTATATCTTTAGGAGTATTAATAGTTTCTATAGTTAAGAAGCCTATATTTGTTTACAGTATAGTTCTAGTCATTGCAACTCCGCTTTTGATGCTCGGCAGTTGTTATTGGCCAAAGGAAATGATGCCAGATACGGTAAATAAGGTGGCACAACTTCTGCCTACCACCTGGGTAATGAGTGCTGTTGATAAATTGCTCTATGAAGGAAAAGGTATGAGGGATATTTTAATTGAAATTTTTATACTTCTAATATTTGCAGGCATTTTTATGGCAGGAGGCTTGTTCAAAAAGATTGATGTTTCCAAATGAATCCACTATAATTATGTTAATGTTTAAACTCACCCAGCTTTAATAATCATGGTTTTAGGGAGCAAATATGAAGCACATTTACGGTACATTGTTAATCATTTGGCTTGTAATTGAACAGACAATTAATTCAAAATTCGATGTACATGGCATAGCATTCTTATTGAGTGTTTTATGCCTTTTTATAGTTAAAGAGAGATTTATTGACAATATATATAGCTCCATAGTATTTCTTATTATCATCTTCGGTGTAACAATGTATAAAAGTGACTTTATAATGCTGGCAGGAATATCGGTTCTTGATTTAATGTATTTCAACAGCTTTGGAACAGCTGCAGCTGCCTTGGCCGCAGCGGTTTGTGCAGCTTTTTTTACAGGTAATTTCAGCTATATATTTCATTTGATTTCTGCGCTCATATTTGGATATGTGATAGGAATTAAGGACAGTAATGAACATAAACATTTGAAACTATTGGATGAAGAAAGACATCTGCGCTATGATTTGGAGAGGTCTCAAAATGAAATAATAAAATCCAAGAAGGAAATAGAACAGCTTACAGAGATAAGAGAGAGAAACAGAATTGCTCATGAAATACATGACAATATCGGTCACTCTATCGCCGGAGTAATATTTCAGCTGGAGGCGGCCATAAGATATCTTCGGCGAGATATAGACAAGAGTGAGAATATTTTAAACCTGTGCAGTAAAAAACTGGCAGAGGCGCTGGAGCTCACGAGAAACACAGTATACAATATCAAGGTAACTAAAAAAACGGGAATTGATCATATAGAAGAGTTAATTCAAGATTTTAACTTTTGCAGCATAAACTTTAAACACAGCGGAGATTTCATAAGGGTTTCAGCTTCGACTATGAAGCTGCTTGAGGCAAACATCATGGAGGCATTGACAAATGCATCTAAATATTCTCAAGCAGCTCATATCGAGATAAAGGTTGATATCAACAGAAAAAATATAAGGCTCTATTATAAGGATGATGGCATAGGATGCAAAAATATAAAAGAAGGCTTAGGATTATCCGGTATGAGAAACAGGGTAAAGGATGCGGGAGGAATAATATCCATTGATGGTCAGTGTGGGTTTCTTATAGTATGCAATCTGCCTATTAGGAATGAAGATTATTTGGAAGGTGAAGGAATTTGAAGATTGTTATTGTAGATGATGATGCATTAATCAGAGACGGTTTAAGAATGATTCTTGAAACTGAACAGGGTTTCGAAGTATCAGGTATTGCTGCTAATGGACAAGAGGCAGTGAAAATGTGCATGGAAATAAAGCCGGATATTGTACTTATGGATATAAGGATGCCTGTTATGGACGGAGTCCAAGCCACAAAACTTATCAAGGAGCAGTTAAAGGATACGAAAATACTGCTGCTTACAACCTTCAAGGATATCGAGTATATAAGAAGTGCAGTGACTAACGGTGCTGAAGGGTATATATTAAAAACAAATTCCACTAGGAGCATTATTGAGAGTATAAAGACTATAGGTCAAGGAAATGTGGTTTACGAAAAGGAGATAGCCGGGCTTATTTCAGGGATGATGGGAAAGGACAAGAAGCTTACGGGAAAAGAATTAGGACTTAGTCAGAAGGAGTATAAAATAATGTCCATGATAAGTCAAGGCTTATCAAATAAAGAGATTTCCCAAAAGCTTTATATTAGCGAAGGAACAATCAGAAATAATGTATCGGCACTACTAACTAAGCTTGACTTGAGGGATAGAACCCAACTGGCAGTGTTCTTTATAAAAAAGATGGAATAAAGGATAAAGAGGTTTTGCGTACCACAGGGCCTTTTATAATGAGGAGATTGGATAAAACAAATCACATTCACAGTATTGTTTATTACATTTTGCATAATTAATTCGTTCAAAATGAAAATTCTTATTTAAATCGAACTGAACTGTAGGCATCCAAGTTTCAGCAATGTATGTCCATATATCCTTTAAGGTTTTTGAGGAAATGGCTTCAGGCCGGTGCGGTCCCATGTATGTGAAAACACCATATTTGTGGGCATTCACCAGCTTTTTTTTCATGTCTGAAGGTATGATGCTGTATTCATTTACTAGTATTGAAGGCTGATAAAAAGTGTATTTCGCCGGCTCGTCAGGTATAGTTGTAAAACCTATATACACATCTTTTTCTAGGGGATTCATAACACTTATCCTATCATTGTAGAAAAATTCCACTCCAAGCTTATTGGAAGTCTGATATTTCATATTCTCTTCTATATCAACAGTATATTCATGTCCTGCTATACAAAAATTGGGAAGCACAGTAATCGAACGAAAAAAAACTAGACCCTCTCCGGCACAATTCATAAAATCTGCATTAAACTTGTCCAAGATTTTTAACGGACAGGGATTTCTCCGCCATTTTGCAGGTGTGGTGTTATACTCATCTTTAAACACTCTATTATAAGTTCTTTCCGAGCCAAAGGAATATTTTGATGAGATGAAATCAATACTGTGCCTGTCATTGAGAAGATCCCCAAGGGAAACAGCAATCCTTCTTCTTCTCACATATTCCATCAAGCCTGTAGAAGTAGCACCCTTCCATATTCTGAGGAGATGAAACTTGGAGATATTTACGTTCTCAGATATATTGTCAAGATTTAAGGGCTCCAAAAGATTTGTCTCAATATATTCAGTTGTATCTTTAATTATATCCAGTAAATAATTATCCATATTTTACACTCCAGCAATTTTTGTCCTGTAATTATAAATTTATTACACTATAATCTTACCATAAGTTACATTATAGGAACAAGTGTTTCTTTGTAAGTAGGATTATGAAGGGAGTGAATTGTATGAAGGAATCAATGCAGACTGAACTTCAACAGAGATATAAAGATGCTTTAGACAGTTTTATTGAGAAAATAAAGGATGATCAAAATGTGATCGCAGCCATTCTTTGCGGAAGTCTTGCTTATGATGTGGTTTGGGAGAAAAGTGATATTGATATGACGCTGGTTGTGAGAGATCAAGTACTAAAAAATGACAGCTATTGCATTGTAGAAGACGGGATTACCATAAATGTACACCTTATGGTAAGAAGTTCTTTTAAGAGGGGATTGGAAAGAAACATCGGAGGGTCATTTTCACAGTCCTACTTTGCAAAGGGAAGGATTGTATATACAATTGACGATAGCTTGTATGAGTATTTTGAGGATTTAAAAAAGCTGGGAAGTGATGATATTGCGCTTTCGGTGTTCTATACAGCCTGCTATCTAATAACTATATACGATAAGTGTCAAAAGTGGCTTATTGCAAGGAAAGACCCGTTATACGCCCAGTACTATCTTTTGATGGCGGCTGAGGCAATAGCAAACATGGAATTATGCCTTAATGGACAACCTTCTTCACGGGAAGCTATTCAGAAAGCCTATGATATTAACCCAGAGATGATAACAACTTTTTACGAGAAAGCGATGTCTCATCATTTTAGTGAGGAAGAGATTAGGAGTGCAATTGATAAGATAGACCGCTATCTTGAGATGAACCTGGATGTAATCAAAAAGCCTGTAATTGAATTTATGGCTGACCGGCAGATTAAAACAACAACGCTCATATCCAAACACTTTCATAGTGACAGTCATTTTCTCATCAACATTTTTGACTATCTGGCGGAGAAAGGGATTATTGAGAAAGTATCTCAGACAATTAGAATAACACCTAAAAGTAAACCATCAGTTGAAGAAGTCGGCTATCTATATATTCTTTGACTTATAGAGAACACACTAAAAGTCTTACATTGTGACGAGCAAAAGTATCCAATCTACAAGGATTTTTTGCGAAGGCAGAATGTAATAGACTTTGTGTGTTCTATATAGGCAGAAAGGCTTTAAGTAATTTAAGCAAAGAGAGGAGAAGTGAAAATGTCTATACGAACAACTATAGAAGTATGTGGAGCAAAACAAAATAACCTTAACAATATTTCAGTAGAAATACCTCGTGACAAATTGACTGTAATCACCGGAGTCTCCGGTTCGGGGAAATCCTCATTGGCTTTTGATGTAATTTACGGCGAAGGGCAGAGGAGGTTTCTTGATTCCATATCTACCTTTGCTAAAAGCCGAATAGGTCAGCTAAAAAAAGCAAAGGTAGATTATGTCCGTGGGCTTTCACCGGTTATAGCCATTGAGCAGAAGAAAAGTAATAATAATCCCCGTTCTACCGTAGGAACTGTTACAGATATAAATGACTATTTACGTTTACTCTATTCAACAGCAGGCATAGGTAAGTGCCCTGAATGCGGACATCCGCTGAAGCAATTGTCTGCAGCTCAGATAGCGGAGCATATATCCACTCTGCCTGCAGGCACTGTGGTGGAATTAAGAGCTCCTGTTTATAAAATCTTTGGTGAGGACTATGAATATACTTTTCATCAATTAAGAGATAAAGGCTATAGAAATCTGTTGGTTGACGGTAAGTCTTTTACACTGTCGGAGAAAGAAGAGCTGGATGAGAGAAAAACTTATAAAATCGAACTTATTATAGACCGTTTTACGTTAAAAAAGGATACTTATATTCAACTGACAAAAACCATCGAAGCTGCAATGCTTGCACTGGATGAGGATATTATGCTGAAAGTGGAGGTTATGGAAGGTGCAGCAGCAGAATTTTACACTAATTTCGGCTGCCCGGAGCACCATTTCTCTCTCTGCGAAATGCAGCCCTTTCATTTTTCTTTTAACTCTCCCGCCAGTGCATGCCATACCTGTATGGGTGTGGGAATGTCCTATGTGGTGGAAACGAGATTTTTGATTGTTGCTCCGGAAAAAAGTATTAATAAAGGAGCTTTGAAAAGTACGGTTTATAGTCCGGCAAGTAAAGACAGCTATCGTACGGTAATGATGTATAGCTTGTCACAGCAATACGACTTTAGCCTTGATACACCTTTTAATGACCTGCCAAAACATATTCACGACCTTCTCTTTTATGGAACCAAGGGAGAACCGGTAAAGATGCTGCAGCCGCCATTCTCACAGAAAAGAAATTGGATGGTGGGCAGAGATAGACCCTTCTGGGGTTTTGTCAATGAATTTGAGGGCTGGTACAGGAA
>JAEZDX010000284.1 GCA_023417975.1 Bacillota bacterium | reverse complement strand
CGCAAAAGCAATTCGGTGAAAAAGTAAATGTATCAAGGCAGGCTATAAACGCAATCGAAACTGAGAAATACGACCCTTCCCTTTGGTTAGCTTATGACATTGCCGATTTTTTTGGATTAACTATTGAAGAGGTGTTCAATTTTAAGGAGAGTGTGAGAAAATGAAAATATTAAAGAACCCAATGGCAAATGCGTTCTATTTTGCCCTTACAACTGTAATTTGTGCTTCGGTACTCATTGCTTCCTCAAAGCTTATAGGTAACAGCCCATTTTCAAATTCAAATACGGCGTGGTCAAGTTTTATTTATAAAGGAAATTTGAAATATGTTGGTTGCGCAATGATCGCTATTGCGATTGTTATTGATCTGCTTTCTGCTTTAAGACAAAAAAGTTTTGACGAATATCAAACGAGTATTTTAGAAAAAAGTCTATTAATTAATGGTATTTTTACTGCAATTCTTCTTCCCATATCTGCATTTAGTCTTGTTTGTTTTCCTCAATACGCAGTGGGATTAATCTTCTCATTAGTAGTACTGCAGTGGGTTATTACTATGATTACTGAGTGTATCTATTTAATTAAAAATTATTAATATAAAAGGAAAGGAGTAAATTATATGTGGTTTATGTGGATTGTATGGATTATTATAATCCTTGCAGCAGTTTCAAGCTTTATTTTGCTGACAGGGAAAGGAAGTTTTCTAGTTACAGGGTTTAATACAAAAGCTAAGGAAGAAAAGGACAGGTATGATAAAAAAAGAGTCAGTAGGCAGACCGGATTCTACATGCTTTTTGTAGATATTGGTTTAATTGCTTTAGCTGCTTATATGCAATTTAGAGTCATAGGCGCAATACAGACAGGAACGATTAAAAATTATGGGAAAGAAATAACAATTATAGCGTTATTACTTTGTTGCTATATAATTGCAATCGGAATTGTTGCATCTATACGAGGATTTAAGTACTGTAAGAAGTAACCCCTGGGGTACGCGTTATATGTCTGAAATAGGGAAATTATGTAGATGATTTAAAAACACAATATTGGCCTTGTTATTTAACATTGAGTGGGGGACAACTTTATTTAAAAAGAAAATACATGAAGATTTAAGAGTATCCTCATGTATTTTCTATTTGTTAAATTTATTCTTAGTAAGATTTCTAAATATCTATGCTCTATTCAAGGTTATCTACAGCAGCCCTTTCAATTGCAAGTCCTTTGGTATATCTCTTCATGAACTCATTGAAGCCGACCACGTCTTTAGAGTCAGGAGAAATCTTTGTGCCCATCTTTCCAACAAAAACCTTCTCATTTAGATAATCATCTAAACTCTGATTTTCAGTTTTATTAAGCATATAGGCGGCAAGTACTGCAAAACCCCAAGCACCACCTTCGCCTGCAGTTTCCATAACAGAAACAGGTGCGTCAATAGCGGCAGCCATAATCTTCTGGCCGACTTCTTTTGTCTTGAATAGACCGCCATGGCCTAACATTTCATCAACCTTAACTCCTTCTTCCTTAAGAAGAATATCCAATCCTGTTTTTAATGCACCTAATGATGTGAATAAATGAACACGGATGAAATTAGCAAGATTAAATTTACTTTCCGGTGTACGAACAAATAATGGACGGCCTTCTTCAAAGCCTGTTATATGCTCGCCTGAAAAATAATTGTAGGCTAGCAATCCGCCGCAGTCGGAATCACCCTCAAGTGCTTTATTATATAAGGTGGAGAATAACTTGTTCATATCAACCTCAATGCCCATAGCTTCGGAGAATTCCTTGAATAATCCTACCCATGCATTAAGGTCTGAAGTACAGTTATTACAGTGAACCATTGCTACAAGATTACCTGTAGGAGTAGTAACCAAGTCAATTTCTTCATAAACCTTTGACAATTCTTTCTCTAGTACAATCATAGCAAAAACTGAGGTGCCTGCAGATACATTTCCGGTTCTTTTTGCAATACTGTTAGTTGCAACCATACCAGTACCTGCGTCACCTTCCGGAGCACAGAAAGGTATACCGGGTTTAAGGTTTCCTGTAACGTCTAAAAGCTTAGCGCCTTCTTCTGTTAGTACACCAGCATTTTCTCCGGCTAGTAAAACCTTAGGGAAAATATCTTCAAGCTTCCAAGAAAAATTTTTGGAAGATATTAATTCATCGAATTGTTCAATCATATGTGCATTATAGTCCTTAGTATTTATGTCAATAGGAAACATTCCGGAAGCTTCACCAATTCCTATAACCTTTTGTCCAGTAAGCTTCCAATGAATATATCCTTCTAAGGTTGTTTGGAAGCTTATATCAGATACATGTTTTTCACCGTTTAAAATTACCTGATAAAGATGAGCAATACTCCATCTTTGAGGAATGTGATAGCTAAATAGCTTTGTCAATTCCTCCGAAGCTTTTTCGGTAATAGTATTTCTCCATGTACGGAACGGAACTAAAAGTTCACCGGCTTTATTAAATACCATATAACCATGCATCATGGCGCTAAAGCCTATGGCGCCAATTGTTTCAAGGACAACGCCATACTTTTCTTTAACATCTTCAGCCATATTTTTATAGCTGTTTTGAACTCCGATCCAAACATCATCCAAACTATAAGTCCAAACGTTATTTTCGTACCTGTTCTCCCAATCATGACTGCCGGAAGCAATAGGTACATTGTTTTCATCGATCAAAACGGCTTTAATTCTAGTTGAACCAAGTTCAATACCAAGTACTGTTTTACCATTTATTATGGCGCTTTTAATTTCCTGACTCATAAAATACCTCCAATATTTATATCCAATTTCTATTTTTGACCGTAATAAGCATTGGCACCATGTTTTCTTAGATAGTGCTTATCCAAAAGATGCTGTTTAACACGATTTACGGCAGGGTTTAAGGTAATTGTCTTATAGGCCATTTCTGCCACCTTATCCAATACAACTGCATTGTATACAGCTGAATTGGCATCCTTACCCCAGGCAAATGGTCCATGATTTTTAACTACGATAGCAGGAACTTCCAATGGATCTTTACTTCCAATGGTTTCAACTATTACATTTCCTGTCTCTTTTTCATACTCTCCGCTGATTTCCTCATCAGTTAGGTCGCGGGTGCACGGAATATCACCGTAAAAATAATCCGCATGAGTTGTACCGAAAGCAGGTATGGACATTCCAGCCTGTGCAAAAGTTGTAGCCCATTCTGAATGAGTATGTACAACTCCGCCAACATTAGGATAACACTTATACATAACTAAATGAGTTGCTGTATCTGTAGAAGGCTTGTATTTTCCTTCTATGATATTTCCATCAAGATCTACAACTACCATATCTTCTGGTTTCATAGTATCGTAATCAACACCACTTGGCTTTATTACTACTAACCCTGATGCTCTATCAATTTCACTTACATTTCCCCAAGTATAGATAACAAGACCTTTTCTTTGAAGCTCCATATTGGCTTCGTAAACTTTTTCTTTTAATTTCTCTAACATTTAAACTCCTCCGCTAATCTTTTTTAAATTATGTACGTACAAGTATAAACTTAGCTTGTATATATTAAAATTCATC
>JAEZDX010000261.1 GCA_023417975.1 Bacillota bacterium | reverse complement strand
GCGTTTAATGTAGTATATTAGATAAATATGAAACAATGGAGAGGTTATACGGGGTGCGGCTATGAAAAAAATAAACAGTATTATTTTTCATATTCTGAAAGTATGCAAGGTTTATTTTTGTAAAATGTTATTAAAGGAAGAGGAAAATGCTTCTTCAAAAGACTTGTTATTGCATTGGAAAAATAAAATATTTTTCATTGCAGCTGTTGCTATGATTATCTGCGGCGGACCTCTAATGTTTTTCGGGGCGTATCATTATGATTACCATGGGGAAAAGATTTACGGAAACATTGAAAGAGTACTATATCTCTTATCTGTTTTTGTTATTACACGAAAAGCTTTAAGCATAGAAATAAGAAAGCTATATATAAATCTGGTGTTATATTTAATAAGCATTTTCTTGTTAATTACAACAGGCCTTATGGGAAGCGGCATGGTTTTTATCGTCCTATCACTTATACTTACGGGATGTTTGCTGGAAAAGAAGCAAATTTATATTAGCGTCACATTGAATCTTATTATTTTCGGAATGCTAACATTTTTGATAATGAATGGGTATTTTGATAATACGTATATGAAAACGTATAAAGAAGTGTGGCTTATTAATGCAGTAAGTGCTCAGGTATGCGGTATTGTGATGATATTTTTAATGAATACGATTTATGGTGGATTGGAGAAACAGAATAAACTGATAAAAAAATCTCAGCAGACTTTATTTTCAAATGAGATAAGACATAGAGCCATGATAACAAATATATCTGATGTTATAGTAATAACAGATGAGAACTTCATGGTTAAATATTGCAGTCCTAATTTAGAACGAAGATTTGGATGGAGTATAGATGAAATTATAAATAAATCTCTGTACAGCATGATAAGTCCTGAGGATAGATTTAACCTTCAAGGTGAGCTTGAGGACCTTATGAAGGCAGATGGCCTGGAAAGAACGTTAGAAGCTAAATATTCTTGTAAAAATGGAGCTAAAAGGTATATAGAGATAACTGCTGTTAATTTGATCAAAGACGACAATATAAAAGGCATACTTATAAACTATCATGATATTACAGACAGGAAGATAAGGGAAGGAGAGATATTGCAGCTTAGCTATTGTGACAGCTTAACCGGTGTGTTTAGCCGAATGTACTTTGAGAATGAAAAGAAAAGGCTGGATATAGAAAATCAGCTTCCGCTTTCGGTGATAATCGGAGATATTAATGGGTTGAAAATAATAAATGATTCGATGGGACATGCTGAAGGGGATAAGTTGCTTAAAACTATATCGATAATACTGAATAACAGATGCCGTGAAGGGGATATTCTTGCTAGGCTTGGAGGAGATGAATTTGGTATATTACTGCCGAGAGCAGATAGTGATACTGCTGCCAAGATTATCGAGGATATTAATTGGGATCTGAAAGAATATAATAAAAAGGTATCGGGAGAACTGTACATAGCAAGTATATCCTTGGGTTATGCCGTGAAAACAACAATAGATGAATCTCTGGATAATATATTGAAGGCTGCCGAAGGTTTCATGTACAAACGAAAGCTTTTAGAGACAAGAAGTTTTCATAGTTCAATAATATCATCAATGAAAACAGTATTATTTGAGAGAAGCCAGGAGACTGAGGAGCATGCTCAGAGATTGGTGAAACTAACAAGGACTGTAGGACAGGCAATACGGCTCACGAATCAACAATTTGATGAACTGGAGCTGTTTTCTTCGCTGCATGATATAGGTAAAATAGCAATAGATGATGCGATTTTAAATAAACAGGGTAAACTTACTGCTTCAGAATGGGTGGAAATGAAGAAACACAGTGAGATTGGTTACAGAATTGCTATGGCTTCTCCGGAATTAATGCCAATTGCCAATTATATACTCACGCATCATGAACGATGGGATGGAAACGGTTATCCTCAGGGACTGACGGGGGATGATATTCCATTGCTGTCACGCATACTTTCAGTAGCGGATGCATATGATGCAATGGTGGAGGACAGAGTATATAGGAAAGGTATGCCTAAGCAGCAGGCTATGGACGAAATAATTAAAAATGCAGGAACGCAATTTGATCCAAACATTGCGAAAATATTTATTGATATTATAATCAATGAGATAAGTTAATAAATCTGCCAACTGAAAATTAAAAGGCTATGGAGCAGCTCAAAGAGAGCAGTTCCATAGCTTATGTTTATAATTAAGCCTTATTAACTGAACCGAAAAGTTCCATCTTTTCTTTAACTGTAGCCTTAATAGCTTCAAAGCCAGGAGCCAAAAGCTTACGTGGATCGAAACCTTTTCCTTGTAGGTCTTTGCCTGCTTCAATGTATTTACGTGTAGCATCTGCAAAGGATAGCTGACATTCGGTATTAACATTGATTTTAGCAACGCCTAGAGAAATAGCCTTCTGAATCATATCGGCTGGGATACCTGTTCCGCCGTGTAAAACTAGAGGAACATCACCTGTAGCAGCCTTTATTTTTGCAAGAGCTTCAAAGTCCAAGCCCTTCCAGTTTGCAGGATATTTACCATGAATGTTTCCTATACCTGCTGCAAGCATAGTTACACCTAAGTCTGCAATTAACTTGCATTCCTGAGCATCCGCAATTTCACCGGCTCCAACAACTCCGTCTTCTTCTCCTCCGATTGAACCTACTTCTGCCT
>JAEZDX010000204.1 GCA_023417975.1 Bacillota bacterium | reverse complement strand
GTTATGTAGCTCTTGCTCTTTATGCCTCCACTTGCAGCATATTCCCACTCTGCTTCTGTAGGCAATCGGTAACCGTCGGCAGCTCTATTCATAGTAACCGTCCATTTAATGTTATCGCTGTCACATTTATTGCTCGAATCTTTATTATTTTTGTCAATGTTGTAGTACGGCTCCAAGCCATCCTTTAGACTCCTCTTATTACAGTACTCTACAGCGTCGTACCAGCTAATCATTTCTACAGGCAGATTGTCGCCTTTAAATTGAGAAGGATTGGTAACCATTACATCAGTCCACTCCTTTTGAGTTACCTCATATTTACCCATATAAAAGCTTGGGATGTTTACTTTCTTTCCATAAAGGTTGGAATTTTTGTTTGTGAAGGTTCCGCCTTTGATTAGCACCAAGCTGTCAGACATTTTATGTTTTGGGGAAGCTTCATTTGAGCATGCTGTGAAAGCAATAACTACAGCAACTATAAAAAGAGACAGTAGTTTTTTCATTGATATACCTCCTTCATGTATTGATTTGGCTGCCGAGAAATCAGGGTGCTTTTCGTGCCTTTGAAATTATTGAAGTACAATTACGGCAGCGCAACAATTCTGCCCGCTATAGTAAGTACCGAGCAGATTGAGAAACTTTATAAAACTGTAATAGTTTACATTTGAAATTTATCATTAGGTATGTACGACTAAAAATAAAGAATAAAACTCATAAAAAGATATAAAGATTTGAATCGAAAAGATATATGCATTATTTACAAATGGAAATATATGTAAATTGTGTGCATTTTTATTATATATTAGTTTGTTATCTATGTCAATAATTGCAACGATGAAATAAATAATAAAAAAACACTTTAGAAATACCGAATCTCCAACGGATTTTCTAAAGTGATTTTTTTGAAATGCAAGCTTACATAGCTATACAATTGAAGTAGACTTATAGTATTGAACTAAACTTATAGGTACAGCCCGCATACTATATAGCTGTAGAGTCAAATCCGGTAATATTGTTTCTAGCAGAACTATCCAAAATTATTTTGCCGTCTTTTATTTCTACTATTCTGTCTGTCTTTTTTGCTATTCTTGTGTCATGAGTTATTATTACAAAGGTCGTTTTATATTTTTCATTTATATCTCGCATTAGATTATAAATGTTTTCAGTGGATTCTGAATCAAGATTTCCTGTAGGTTCATCAGCCAATAAAATCTTAGGGTTGTTCATTATAGCTCTCGCTATAGCCGTACGCTGCTGCTGTCCACCGGATAAATTAGTAGCCAGGTTATTTTTTACCTTGCTGAGACCAACTAAATCCAACAGCTCCTCAGCTCTTTGATGCATTTCTTTTGATACCTTTGCAGATTTTATCCTATAAGGCATAAGAACATTTTCCAGAGCAGTAAATTCAGGAAGAAGGTGATGAAACTGGAATATAAAACCTATAGTTTCGTTTCTAAGCTCTGCCAGCTCATTTTTATTCATATTATCCGTTCGCTTACTATTTATATAAACTTCACCTTCAGTTGGTTTGTCCAATGTTCCTATTATATTTAATAAAGTACTTTTTCCGCTTCCGGAGGAACCTATTATTGAGTTAAAGCTTCCTTCTTCAAAGGAAAGATTAACACTATTTAGTGCTTTAGTTTTAAATGTTGTACCATAAGTTTTGCTTAGATTTTTTAATATAATCATATCAGCCATTTCTAATCACCTCAATCGGATTAAGTTTTGAAGAATGTCTGGCTGGAATTAGCGCTGCCACTGCAGCAGATGCCAGAGCAATAGCTGCGGAAATTCCTATAAAGCTATAATTTATATAGAGCTCTACTAAAGGAGTTCCATCCGGATTTACTGCAAATTTTGTAAAAGTAAAGCTCAGCAGTAGGCCGAGTAATACACCGAAAAAAGCTCCCATTGCGCCTAGCAGAAGACCTTGGAACAGGAAAATCAAACTTGCTGTTTTATCTTTTATACCCATGGCTTTTAGTATTCCAAGTTGTTTTGATTTTTGAACAACAGATATAACGAGAACGCTGGCTATGGCAAGTGCAACAGCTATGAGAACAAATACTTGAATCATTATGCTGGAAACACTTTGTCCGTTTAAGCCGCTGAGAAGTTCTGCGTTTTGAGATTTCCAGTTATCGACTTTAAGAGAATTATCAAGCTTTGAAGCTAATCCTGCAGCTATTTCATCAGCCTTAAATACATCTTTAACCTGCATTTCCAAACCTGTTATTTTGTCTCCATATGAAAAAAGCTTTTGAGAGGTGTCAAGAGTTGTTATAACCCAAGAGCTGTTTATGGAAGCTACATTTAGGTTATAAAAACCTGTAACGGTGAGCTTATTTATATTGCGTGAATTAGTTATAAGCTGCATCTCATCACCTATTTTTAGGCCTAATTCGTTTTTAAGCTCCTTACCTAATATAACTTCACCATAATTTTTAGGCTCTTTACCTTCATATATTGTTTTTTTTATGTTATATATTTTATCTGATTCATTTAGGTTCATTCCTCTAATTAAAACGGAATAGTTTTTACTGTTTTCCTTAATGAGACCAGGACCGTCAGCGGTTACTGAGAGGTTTATTATTTCAGAATCCGTATTTTGTAGTTTAGGGATTAGTTCATTATAACCGCCAATTAGCTTATCTTCATTTTTTGAACTTATGCTGATCTGAGAAGAGTTACCTATAGTTTTGTTTATAAGGCTCTTTTGAAGCCCCTGTATAAGAGTTCCGATAAATATTTGTACAGAAACTCCTACTGCTATGCCTATAGCAATAAGGGCAGTTTGGCTTTTACTTGATTTTAAAAAACGTAGTGCAATTTTAAATGGCAATTTCATGAATGTTCACCTCCGTAAGTGATAATAATATAAAAATCGTTAGAGTTATACATTATGTATAGATAAATATTATGCATAGATAATTGTTATTGATTAAATCTTGATATTATTATACATCACAAAATGAATTAAATCAAGCATGTGTTTATAATATATTGAAAAGATACACATATTGTGATATTGTTATTTCAACAATTGTGAAGGGAGGAAACATGTTATGAATAGCGTACTATCAAGCCGTATAAGACAACTGAGAAAGAGTAAAGGTTATACACAAAAAGAATTTTCAAAGCAGCTCGGTACTGCTCAAACAACTATAGCTAATTATGAGCAGGGGACTAGAGTTCCTGATACTGAGAAATTAAATAAAATGGCCGATTTATTTGAAGTAACTCTGGACTATCTCTTGGGAAGAGATGAAAACAAAGTAGCGGTAAAGAAAGAGTCAGAAGAAATTGAAGTTGATATAAGTACTGCAGACAATATTTATCTGCAGCACCTTTTAAAAGGGGATATTAAAGAAGCCCGAAATCTAATAATGACACTTCATATACAAGGTATGAAAATAGAGTATATTTATTTTAATATTTTGGAGAAAGCATTAAAGGAAATAGGAACTCTTTGGGAAGTTGGAAGCATCGATGTATGGAAAGAGCATTTTATTTCCGAGACAACGCTGGATATTATGAGAGAACTGAAATCCAAGGAAAAAAGAAAGAAGTCTAAAAAAGCTTCCATTATCACCCTCAATTCCAGTGCGGAATTTCATAACATAGGATTAAAGATGATAAGCGATATATTGGAGCTTGAGGGCTTTAATGTAATTTATCTTGGCTCTAATGTTCCTACTCAGAGCCTTATAAAGGCAATAGAATTTGAAAAACCGGATTTTGTGGCTATTTCAGTTACTCTGCAATATAATATGGATTCAGCGGCACATATGATAGGGGCTATTAGAAGTAACTTCGGTAAAAAGTGCCCTAAAATAATAATAGGAGGAACTGCCTTTACTAATTCCGAAACGGTATGCGAAGCTACAGGTGCCGATTATTATTGTGCAAGTATTGATGATATAAAGGCTGTTATGGATATGCTCAAAGTATAAAAGGATATTTTAATTATGAAAGCGGTTATCGTGACTTTATCTCAAAATAGAATGACAAATGTCATTCTCAACAATTATTATCGTAACTTACATCCTTCCTAGTAGTGATATAAAATAAGAGCATAAATTATTTGGGGAGATGATTCCGACAATGGTTGTTGAGATTAAAAATGTAATAAAGAGATACGGGGATAAGCTAGCAGTTGATAATATGAACATGAATATACAGAAGGGTGAGATTCTAGGGCTTCTTGGTCCAAACGGAGCAGGAAAAACTACCTTAATTAATTCTATTATAGGCATAACTGAGATTCAGTCGGGGAAAATAAAAATATTCGGTAAAGATATGAAAAAGCATTTCATGGAAATTAAGAAGAAGCTTGGGGTAGTGCCGCAAAATCTCGCAATAATAAGTGAATTTACTGCACTTGAGAATGTAACGTACTTTGCCAGACTATACGGCTTGAAAGGTAAAGAAGTTAAGTCTGCAGTTAGGGAAGCTATGGAGTTTACAAATCTTTGGGAAAGAAGAAATGACCTTCCAAAGAAATATTCCGGAGGAATGCAGAGGCGCTTGAACATAGCTTGCTCAATTGTTCACAATCCGGAACTTATTATAATGGATGAGCCTACCGTCGGTATAGATCCTCAATCCAGGAATCATATACTTGAGTCTATCAGAAGCTTAAATGAAAAGGGAACTACAATTATTTACACCTCACATTATATGGAAGAAGTTGAGGAGCTGTGCTCTAGGGTAGTAATCATGGATAATGGCAGACTTTTGGCTGAAGGTACAAAACAGGAACTATCGGAATATGTTTCGGAGGATCAGATAGTTGAAATGACTCTGAGTAATGTAGGCTTTACTATAACTGAGACAATTAAAAAAATATATGGAGTTAAGGAATGTACTGTTGAAGGCAGAAAATTGACAGTGGTGCTGGATAAAAGCTGTGATGTCTCAAAGGTGATAATTGCAGTAACAGACAATGGAGGTATCATTTCGAAAATCAACATGGAAGAAGCTACACTGGAAGATGTATTTTTAACCTTGACTGGAAAGACTTTAAGGGATTAAGGGGGAGTCATTGTGAAAGTGTTAATTGCGGCCTATTTTGAGTTTATAAAAGATATGCGAGATATAAAAATGTTTCTATTCCTTGTAATTGCTCCATTACTCACAACTATGATTTTAGGCACCGCCGTTCAAGGGTATTTTTCCGGGGATATAGGTAAAAAAATATCAGTAGGATATGTTAATCAGGATATAGGTGTGATTGGTAAAGAATTTGATAAGTTCCTAAAAAACGATGAAATAAACAAAAGGCTGATTGTAAAAAAATATGAAGATAAAGCTGAAGCACAAAAAAATCTTAATGACAGCAAAATTGATGTATGCATATATTTACCTCAAGACTTGTCTCAAAGTTTGTCAGGAGAAAACAGAGAGACTATAAAAATTTATGGAAAAAAGAATATAGAATTCATTGAAAGTATTGTCAGAGGTTTTACTGCCTCCTATAATTCTGCAGAGGCTCTAATTTCAATCGGAGAAAAACCATCCACAGTAACAGCCTCCCCCGGTAGTATTAAGAGAATTTATTTTACAAAAGATATGGTTGTACCAAAGGCTATTGACTATTATGGAGTACTGACACTGCTCCAAATGCTGATTGTGGGAGCTTTATTTGGAGTGTTTATTACAACTAAGGATGATAATACGGATCTTCATATAAGAACTCACGCCCTTCCCGTTAGAAAAGCCAGCCTGATGCTTGGACAGATTATAGGAAGTGTAGCATATGTTTTTATAGGTGCTGTTTTGGATGTACTATGTACAAAGCTTTTATTTGGTGTTAACTGGAATGGCAATCCTTTAATCATACTTGGAACTATTCTCATGTTTTCATGTATAGCTGTGGGTCTTGGAGTTTTAACAGGGAGTCTTCTTTCCAACTTTTCAACGGCAATAATGCTCATTATGCTGCTGATGATATTCTTTGGTATTTTCTCAGGGTCAATTTCGCCGGTTAGTGTAAATGAGACAGTTAAAAATTTTATACCTAATTATCATGCCAAAATTCTCTTATTCGGTACTATATACGGGTATTCTAGGCAGGTTATGCTTCAGGCTGCACTGTGGCTTACAGGTATTATGGTATTTATTTATGGTGCCGCAGGTTTAAGTGTAAGGAGGCGTAAGTATGGAAATATTTAGTCAGGCAATAAAAAGAATACTTAAGAGCAAAATAAAGCTTTTAATACTCATCATAATGCCAATAATTTTCATTATGATGTTTGCTATGCAGAATCAAACAGAGTTTACCCTTGGAGTAGTTGATAAGGACAACTCAACTCTGTCTAAAAATCTGGTTTCCAGTCTCAAAGGCATTAACAATATTAAGGTTATAAATTTAGCTGAAGAGGAAGTTTTTGATAAGGCAGTAAGCTATCAGACTGAATATTCAATAATTATTGAAGAGGGTTTTGAACAGGAAATTTTGGATGGCAGAACACCCGAAGTTAAAGAATTCTATATAAATGAGAAGGATAAGCTCTTTTATGCAAGAGCATTTATAGATAATTATATAAATAATATGAAACTATTAGCCAGTGGAACTGGATACAATAAAGA
>JAEZDX010000157.1 GCA_023417975.1 Bacillota bacterium | reverse complement strand
GCTTTATTTACGGAGAGGCTCATTAAGGAGTACGATGACTATAAAAATCTCTATTATAGCATATGGGAGGTTGAAGAATGAGGATATTAATAGCAGAGGACGATTATACGAGTAGAAAGTTTTTGTTTAAATTTCTTTCGCAATATGGCCAATGTGATCTTGTGGTGGATGGACTTGAAACCTTAGATGCATATATGATGGCGATAAAGGAAAAGGATCCGTACGACCTTATATGCTTGGATATAATGATGCCAAAGGTAGATGGGGTTAAAGCTTTGAAGGCTATCAGAGAATTCGAAAAGCAAAAAGGTATTGTTGAAGAAAAACGAGTTAAGGTTATAATGACAACCGCTTTGGCAGAAACTCAATATGTACAAAGGGCATTTGATATAGGCTGCGAGGCATATGCGGCTAAGCCAATTGATACAAAAAAGTTACTTGAGGTACTGGAGAAGCTTGGACTAGTTAGTTAAGCACGATAAAGTTATAAAGAGTATATATTTCGTAGAAATAAAGAGATCCGGCGCCTTGACCGAATCTCTTTATTTTTTTAGTTTACATACGGTTTTTAAGCCTGCTCTTTTTTATTGTCTTGCACCGGTGAGGCGTCCTTAGTATAGGACTCATAAATCTTCTCTTGAGTAGGTTTTCTTCTTTCATTGCTCATGGTTATGGTTTTCTTTGGACATGAGTTAACACATTCACTGCATATTATACAGCGATAAGCATTAAGCTTCCATGTCTTTGTATTTCTATCAACCTCAATAGCATCGGCAGGACATTTTCTAGCACATATACCACAGTATATGCAGTTTTCGTCACTGAATATGATTCTGCCCCTCGTTCTGTCGAAAGGTGCTCGAACAGTATAAGGATAACGTCTTGTTGCAGCCTTTGAAGTAAGATTGGATAAAACCAATTTAAGCATTCCCATAATTATATCACCACCTACTCTATCTTTCTGTGCAGCTAATGCACGGGTCAATAGTCAGTATAAGCACCGGTACATCAGGCAGATTGCAACCTGGAAGAATTTTAACCAGTGCAGGTATATTAGCAAAGGTGGGAGTCCTTATTTTTAATCTATCCAAGTTCTTAGTCCCATTTCCTTTTATATAGTAAATAGCTTCTCCGCGCGGCTGTTCAAGTCTTGATACAGTTTCACCCTTAGGGAAACCTTTAACGGCTACGGATATGTCACCAGAAGGAAGTTTTGAAATAGCCTGTCTGATTAAATCAAAGGACTGATACACTTCTTTCAATCTTACTACACATCTTGCATAAGAATCACCTGAAGTTTCAATAATGGGTTCGAAGGTAAGATCCTTATAAGCGCTGTAGCCGGTGGTTCTTATATCTATATTGATTCCGGAAGCTTTGGCCATAGGGCCTACAGGGGTATATGCAAGAGCATCTTCATGATTTAGTACTCCTACATCCACAAGCCTTTGCTTAACGGTATAGGACTTTAAAAATACATCATCTACGTTACGTACATTCTTTTCCACATTATCGATTGTCTTCAGGATAAATTTTATATGATCGTCGGTAAGGTCTTTAGTAACTCCTCCAACTTTGTTCTCAGAGATAATGACTCTGTTACCGGTAGTCATTTCAAGGATGTCCATAATTTGCTCTCTATATTTCCATACTTCAAGGAATAAGCTTTCATAGCCGAAGGCATCAGCTAAGAGACCAAGCCATAAAAGATGACTTTGAACCCTTGAAATCTCTGCAAAAATTACTCTTATATATTCCGCTCTTTCAGGTATTTTTACATTCATAATATCTTCAATACCTCTGACATAAGCCATAGAGTGCATAAAGCTGCAAATTCCGCATACTCTCTCAACAATGTATACAGATTGATTAAAATCTTTTAACTCAGCTATTTTTTCCAAGCCTCTATGTACATAACCGATGGAAGGTATTGCTTCTACAACCACATTTTCCTCAAGAGAAAGCTTTAACTGAAGCGGTTCAGGTAAAACAGGATGCTGTGGTCCAAAGGGTATAATTGTTTTTGACATGATAAAACCCCCTTCTATGCCAGTGGTACTGTAGGACCATCTTTTGTAAGATATAAATGGCCTTTATAATCGATAATTAATCCTTCAAAGATAAGGCCATAGAGATCCTGGTACTCATTTTCTATTAAAAATGCTGCGGCAAATATGCCGGAAATGCTTGGTATAGTATCTTTAGCTTCTGCAATAAGCCTAATGTGAGTCATTTCATAATTTAGGTCAAAGTGATAGGTCAATTCGTAATTTGTCTCAAGCTTCTCGCAGGTCATGGCTACAAAGCGGTAACCCTGGTCCTTTAAGCTCTGACATTCATCAGTAATTACTTTCTTTTCAACCATCTTACATTCAGTTATCATTTCGCAGTCACAGCCTCCTTACTATTCTTTAGTGCCTTTCGCTTTTCTTCAAGTATAGCAGCAGCCTCCAGTATGCCATCCATTATGGATTCAGGCTTAGGGCAGCAGCCGGATACATAGACATCTACCGGAAGAATCTTATCTACTCCGCCGATAACATTGTAGCAGTCATGGAATATACCGCCTGTACAAGCACATGCGCCTACAGCAACTACAGCCTTAGGTTCCGGTATTTGATCATAAATATTTTTCAATACTGTCACATTTTTATGGTTAACTGAGCCCGTAACAAGCATTATATCAGCATGTTTAGGTGAGCCGATATTCTTGACGCCAAAGCGCTCAGCGTCGTATAACGGAGTTATGCAAGCTAAATATTCTATATCACAGCCATTACAGCTGTTACAGTTAACATGAACGACCCATGGGGATTTGCCCATTAAGTTTGATAAAATTGCCATTAATATCACCTCTCCATACTATAAGGATTTAAGTGCAAAGATACAAAGTACATTGGCAATACACAATAAGTTTAAAATAGGCCAAATACGGTTCAGCATCCACTGCCACTTTACTCTGGCACATATATTATCTACAACTATCGTAAACAGAAAAGTGAACAGAGCTATAGCTATTCCCGTAAAAATATTTGTACTGAGAAATAGGGACATTAATCCAAGCAGGAAAATATACTCATACCAGTGGGCGAGCTCAATCAATGCAAGTCCAGGTCCTGAGAATTCAGTTGTAATTCCTCTTACCAGCTCCTGGTGGGCTTCATGTGAACCAGAAAAGTCAAAGGGCGACTTTTTGAATTTAATAAGCATTACAATAAGCATTGATATAAATATTAAAGGCATATATGCAATCAAGGGCATATTAAGTTTATTTACGGCATTAATTCTAAAGGAACCTGAAACCGTATAAAGGCCTCCGATAAAGAGTATTAAAACAGGTTCATAAACTATCATATTGATTATTTCTCTTTTACTACCTATCCTGCTGTATGGAGATCCGGTACTGGCAGCGCCCATTATCAAAGCGATGTTTGCAATGGTGAATACAAATAATATCATAAGCAAATCCATGCCTAGTATAAACATTACAACAGTAGCAATAATAAAAATCAAATAAGTGACAATATAAAGATTTTGATACTTGTTAACCACTATAGTTTCTTTACTGAATAGCTTAATAAAATCATATAGAGGCTGAAGTAATGGTGGACCTATACGATGCTGCAGTCTTGCCGAAAGTTTTCGTTCGATTCCTGCAAGAATGCATCCGATAATGGGAGAAAGTATCACCGTTAATAAAGTTATTACAAGACTTTTTGTATTCATAGTAACCCTCCAATCATAACTCCTGCCAAGACTACCAAAGATATGGCATAACCAATGTAGCTCAGGCTCTTTTCGTTGAAGAGATTTTTAAGATAAAGGTTCGATACTTCTGCTTTTACATAGGATTCATCGAAAATTCTAAAGGTATCGGTGCCATCCTCCACAGAGTTGTTTTCTCCGCACATGTATACAC
>JAEZDX010000105.1 GCA_023417975.1 Bacillota bacterium | reverse complement strand
GCCAAGTTCTTCCCAGTTTATTAAAATCTTTAATCCTTGTCTTGTGTAAAGTTCGTCATCTACTATCAAAGCCTTAAACATAGATATCCCCCCTGAAATTAGTATAACTAATTATCACTTTTCTTTATCTCATACGGTATCTCTATTTCTATTTTTGTTCCTATATTTTCCTCACTTTTTAGAGAAAAAGTAAATTGATTTTCGTAAAACATTGAAAACCTCATACATGTATTTTTAATGCCTATTCCTTTAGATGAATCGTAACTGACTAATGTATTGTTATTTAGATAACTCACTAACCTGCTTACCTTTTCTTGCGGCATACCTATTCCATCATCAGCTACTGTAATTTTAACTTTTTTCCCATCACCTTTCACACAAATCCATACAGTACCTACTCTCGCAATATTTTCAATACCGTGTATACATGCGTTTTCTACTAGTGTCATAATACTAAGCTTAGGAATTCTACAGGTCTTAACCTCATCATCTACATAAATATCATATCTTAGCTTATCCTCAAATCTATAGGTCTGTATTCTTAGAAAATCTTCAGTAAAAGATATTTCCTCGGAAATTGTAACTAAATCATCATTCCAATTTAATGAACGCCTTAACATCTTAGATAGATTCTTAATAATATCTGCAGTCTCTGCTTCGCTTTTAAGCAAGCTTCTCATCCTTATTGTTTCAAGAGTATTAAATAGGAAATGAGGATTAATCTGACTCTGAAGCGCATTTAATTCCGCTTGTTTTTTAGCAATTTCCAGATTCTTTTGTTTTAAGCTTGCCTCATATACATCCTTTATAAGCTCATCCATTCTAATAGCCATTCGGTTGAACTCGCCTATAAGCTGTCCTATTTCATCCTTTCCTTCTGAGCATTGAACAAGGTTAAGACTAAATTTGTCATTCTTTATAGTCTTCATATGTTTTGAAAGCGTTTCCAGTCTATTTTTAAAAGAACGAGAAATCAATAAAATAATTATGCTTGGAATGACCAAATTTATAAGTGTAAGAAATACAAAATATATATTAGAATCTGAAATCTTATCTACAACTAAGCTTTTAGGTGCCGCAATAATAACTTTATAACCTTTAAATGCACCTGACATATCTCCACTTTTCATAATAGTATCTGATTTCGGTTTATATGTATCGAAGGAAACGAATTCATTTGTGAAACTACTATACTGTGTATTATTAGAGAAAATAATACTATTATTACTGTCAACTATAAAAATATCTGCGTCTTTGCTCTCACTGCTTATTATTCCGTTTATGAAATTATAATCAACATCCAGCTTTATAATTTTTTTTATCACATCTCCATAAATCAGATTATCCAGCTTTCTTATAATACTAAAATATCGTACCGTTCTTTTTTCTATAGTATTATTAATATCCTTGTCCATATATAGATCGAAATAAATATCATTATTGGATATTACAGCATTTTTATACCAAGACATATTTCTAATTGTATCATCTATATGATAATATCCTCCTCCATTAACAATAGTGGGGTTACTCACATATATATTCATCTCATAAATCTGTTTATACAATCTAGTATATTTGCCAAAGTAGTCTTTTAAATCACTGTTATAGACCTGATAATAATCATTGGAGTTTGGGTAATTATTTGTAAGCAATATACTCAGCTTATTATCTAAATAAAATATATCCGTTACCCGTATACATTCGTCAATTCTGTTTGTAACATTTACTTCCACTCTTTGCATAGTATCTCTCAGAAATCCATTTTGTTGTTCCTTAGCACTTTTACTTATGTCATAATAAATAATAAAATTGGTAGCTACAACAGGCACTAATACACTTAACATTAGGAGTATCAGTTTGTTTTTTACAGTAATATCGTCCATTATAAATCGGGAAAAGAATAATTTTCTCATAATTTAGACCTCTTATATTAATATCTAGTATATCATCATTTTTTTATTTAATAATTCTGAAGCATCAACTTGTTTTATTTACTCAAACTAATATTACAACAGAATTTTCATGATAACAATGTATAACCTATTTTTACATTTTGGGCGGAGCAAGAATTATTCTATTCCCATCGGTTTCTACCTTAATCTTATTTTTACCCTTTAAACCTACCTTATCTAATAACTCCATAGGTATTTGCACTCTACCAACCTTATCTATTACTGCCAATTCCTCATGGGTCTCTTCCTTATCGCCATCTACCTCAGCATCCAACATACCATTTTTAAGCAACTGTAATTCCGCCGCATAAGATCTCTTTCGAATCATCTCGCTGCTTGTTCTTCCATCTCTGATGGCTACAACTCTATCAACCTTTTTAGACAACTGAATGTCATGAGTTACAATAATTATAGTAACCCCTAGTGTTCTATTCAATTCTCTGAACAGATCCAGAATAATACCCGTAGTTTTTGTATCCACAGCGCCTGTGGGTTCGTCTGCAAGTAAAATCTTTGGATTATTACACAGTGCAATTGCTATAGCTACTCTTTGCTGCTCTCCGCCGGAAAGCTGCCCCAGTCTACTGTTTTTTCTATTAGTTAGCCCAACCATATCCAAAAGCTCTATAGAATTGAACTTTCTTTCATGTTTAGGGTTAGCTGCCATCACTGTATCAATATTCTGCTTAGCAGTGAGATAGGGGATCAGATTTCTGGCATTGTTCTGCCATACGAAGCCAACAGTTTCTCTTTTGTATTCAATCATTTGCTTTTCATTAAATTTAAACAGATTTTTACCGTCTACCATAAGTTTTCCCGCTGATGGTTTATCCAGTCCTCCAATCATATTGAGAAGGGTAGACTTTCCGCTGCCGCTATTGCCGATAATGGCCATCAGTTCTCCCTTTTCAACTACTAAATCCAACCCCTGCAGTGCAAGTACCTCTATTTCAGAAGTTTTATATATTTTAACGAGATTCTCACATTCAATTATGTTCTTCGCCTCAAAATCACTCATCTTCAATTTCACCATCCCTTAAGGAATATACAAAATCAGCTATTTCCATCATATTTGGATCATGGGTAGTCATAACAACAGTTATACCCGAGCTTTCAACCATCTGCTTGAAAACACTGACTACCTGAAATCCCATATTAGTATCTAGGGCAGCAGTAGGTTCATCTGCAAAAATTATCTTTGGGTTGTGTGCCATAGCCCTGGCTATAGCAACTCTCTGCTGCTCCCCGCCGGAAAGCTCCTGAGGCATGTGATTCATTCGTTTTGATAAGCCTACAATTTTTAAGCACTCTTCTACTTTTTCCTTTCTCTTTCCGGAATCATAATTTATAATCCTCAGAGCAAACTCAACATTTTCATATGCCGTCATATTTGATATTAATCCTCCGGATTGAAATACGAAGCCTATGTCATTTCTCCTTATCTTGTCTCTTTCCATGTTACTAATTTTAGTTATGTCAAGGTCATTTAAAAAAATCTTTCCTTTTGTTGGCATATCTATAGCTCCAAGCAAATTCATCAGTGTTGTTTTTCCTGAACCTGAGCGGCCACGCAAAATAGTAAGTTTACCGCTTTGTATTCTTATGTTAATATCCTTTAAAGCATTAATCACTTCATTGCCGGTATGAAATTGTTTTGATAGGGCTTCTGTTCTTAAAATAGTGTTCATGTTAGTCCTCCCCCAATCTCAGCGCTTGATTTATATTTATTTTTGAAATCAATTTGCTTAAAACAATAACGCCCATTAACAGCATCATAATGATTATAATGTATAGCTTTAAATAATCTGCTCTAAGTGCCACTACTCTAAACGGGAGTATCTGTTCGGAAGAATTGTATATAATCTGCAGTAGAGAAATAAACAAATCACTTGATAACCCTCCCGCAATTATTCCCATTGTTATTGATGTTCCGGATATCAAAACCTGTTCAACAATGATTATGCTTATTATCTCTTTAAAGCTTATGCCCATAGCCCTGAAAATACCGAATTGAAGAGTTCTTCTATTTAATGATAAAATCCAATATATCAAATAACCGATGGTGCATATAATTATTGTAACAATGAACCCCATGGTTAACGCTCCGTTTGTACCTTGAAGCATGGCATCATTTTTCTTAGAGATTATTTCCTGATTCGTATTTTTAATAGAGAGAACCTCCAGTTTTTTAACTTTTATATCATTATAAACCATATCTGTAGTGGCACTCTTTTGCAGCTTCAGCCATATTTCATAAGGCTCTATGTGCATATTTGCATTTATATAGGAAAGATTGGCCACTATTAAGTCTTTTGTATCTATATTCTTTTCTTCCGCATATGGAGTATAGGTTGGCCAATAATCAACAAAGGCAAATATATATCCTTCTAGCTTTATATTGTCGCTGCCCCAATTTACAGATATAATATCTCCAACCTTTGCATTATATTTTTTTATAAAAGAACTTGATACTATAAATGCTCTTGGATCCTTAGTCATAAGATTGAGGTATTCATTAATATGAAAAGGCATCAAGTCACTTCTGAACCATGCGGTCTTTCCAAATTCATAAGGCTCAATTCCAAGTATACATGTGTTTTTACTGAACTTTCCATTTACAGATGTATTGACATCCTCCTTTTTAAATACCTTCGCAGCACTCTCAACTCCATTGAGCTTACTATAAGGAACATAAGGCGGTTCTATATAAACAACAGGCTTTGCTGCTGTCATATCTGCAGCGCCATTTACTGCATCCGCGGCACTTGCCCCTGAGGCTGCTTCCGGTATTGGAGAGGCTGGCAAATTATAGCTATCCCATTTAGGCTGTAATACCATATCTGCTCCATACTTATAGCGTTCTTTTTGCTCAGTATTGCTGTTTATGGTCCTAGCCGAATTGGCATTAAAGATACCGATAGAAATAGTTAATATTAAGAATAACATTAGAAATTGATCTTGAGCACCTGCCCTTCCTATATTTGTTAATGAAGTGTATCCCACAGGTCCCCAGAATTTCTTACCTATTATAAAAATCAATCTCACAATATACGGAAATATTCGCAGAAAAACCATACCTACTGCAAGTATAAAAAGTGTAGATATACAAAACAATACTGGATCAATAGGCATATCAGTGCCGCTTATATCTGCGATCTTTAGAACCGTCAATCTTGACTGGTATGTGTAGTAGCCATAAATAGAAATCCCAAGGAGTATTATATCTAAATACAATTTTTTCCACAATGTGTTATTTCCTTTTCTCGTACTCTTCTGCTTATGATTTACTATACTGGTCCCAGTAGCCCTTATGGCAGGTATAAGCATTGTAAGCATAAAGAAAACAATTGCAATTAGTGCATATTCATATGCTCTTAGATTTAAAAATACAGCTAGCTTTTTTCTTTGTACAAATTCCAGAAAACCGTTAGATGCACCGATAAACTTACAAAACAGCAAGCCCACCAACGGCCCAATAGCCATAGCTATACCGCTTAATATAAGCCCCTGTATCAAATAGCCCTTAACTATTTGACCACGACTATATCCGCGGCTTTTCAAAACAGCTATCTCATTCCTTTCTTGATCTACTATAAGCTGCGATACCATAAAAAGATAAAAAAGTATCATCAATAGTATAGGTACCTGCAATACTAGCAAAGTAACCTGAAGAACTTTAGCTCTTTCAACGTATTTATCCAAGATATCAAATACAGGGAACACGTTAGTATATTCATAAGTTCCGGTTATACTCTTTGTTTGTTTCTTAATTGTATCAACTAAATTTGATATTTCTTTCACTTTAATCTTATGATAATCAAGAGCATAATACCAGTCTGCATAAGTTATATCACTTGGTGCTTCCTTAAGAAATTCATTCATAAACAAATTAGAATCTATAATAAAGCTTCCCTCACGTTCCCAATCTCCATTGTGCCAGTAAGGATCGTTTTCGTTTTTATAAGTATATACTCCGGTTATCTTTATTTTTAAGTAATCATTAATAGAATCATCATAGCTGTTTTTTACTATATAAGTTCTGCCAACCAGAAGGTTATTTTCTTTAATTGTTTTTTCAGATACTACGGCTTCATAAGTTCCATCTGTCTTATGCGTCGAATACATACTTCCCTGAACTATTTTAATATGGTCCGAAAATCCTGAAATAGCTTCTACAGAAATGCTTTTGGCACTGCTATTAGGACCCATTTGTGTCTCATCAACAGCCTCAAGTAAATCATCTATTACACTGTAGTTACTAATAATACTATCTATATTTATATTAGGAAATAATTCCTTTGAAATCTTGTCACTTATCTGTTGATACTTTTTTATTGCCTCCGGTTTCTTATAATCAATAAGCTTTGTACTAAAATTATAAGTTCCCGGAAAAACATTAGTCGTGTTTTGGAAATTTTCCATATCCTTAGTCAACATTCTTTGCAGTACACCATCAGTATAAACTGGTATGCTGCTCATCATTCCCACCGCTAAAATAACACCTATTAGCAGGCATGAAACCATTCTCAGGTTACTGTACATCTTTATAAATATTCTTCGAATCACGGATCATGCCCCCTTTAGCGCACAATAACTTTATCACCAACATTAAGTCCTTTTATTATCTCAGCTTCAGTAGCTGTTTGTATTCCCACTTCAACATCTTTTTCAACTTTCATGTTCTTTTCCAATACATAAACATAATTTCTTCCACTGTAATTATTAATGAGACCCCTAGGTATTTTGATTGCATCTTCTTTTCTAGCCTGTACCAGCACTATTGAGGCAGGATCTCCTATAGAAACATCGCCAGGAAGATTATCTACTGAAACACGTATTGAAGTTTTTAAGTCTTTATCGGCATCTGCAGGAACCGTGGCAGGTGTCATAACTACCTTGCCATCGAACCCCTTATTACTATATTTCACTGATACCATATCTCCTACCTTAAAATTCGAAGCATCACCGCCTGTATACTCAAGCTGAAGCTTGGTAGGATCTGCTATTGTAATCAAAGTTTTATTTGCAGATACATAATCGCCAAAATTTACTTTCTCTACAAAAACAACCTTTCCATTAATTGGAGCTACTATCTTTGATTTATCTAGTTCATTCTGCATATCTTTTAATCTATTTTTTGCCGCTTCCAAATCTATTTTTTTCAGCTCAATGCTGTCTTTCGTTGCATTTGGATTGGCAAGCTCTAAATTATACCATATTTCGGATTTACGAACGTTTAGCTGCTGATCTCTAACTTGACTTTCAAGAGAATCGGTATCTAACACTGCAAGCACATCGCCTTTTTTTACATTGGTTCCTAAGCTAACGTTGAATGCTTTTAAATTGCCTCCTCTATATTTAAAGGATAATGCTTGCTGTGATACTGAAACAAATTTTCCTTGTTCAGTCAACACCTTCTCTATAACTGCTTTTTGAACGTCAATAGTGTCAAAAGTTACTTCAGGAGCTTTTATTAGAGGAGGTGCAATGGCTTCTTCTTCCTTTGGCATAAAATAACATCCACCTACTGCCATTGCAAACAAGCTGCACATTAAAAGATATATAAGTCGTTTACTCCCTTTATGAAATTGGAATTTTGACATGTATCTCACTCCTTTTTTCAAGTATATTTCATTTATCTCAAAGGTTGTATTCCTGTTCTTTCAAATTCATATTATGATTTATAAAAACAGAGCAGGAGTAACCCTGCTCCGCTTATGCAAGTATCTATTATTTAGTTATTTAAAATTCACTATTCCAAACTTATTTGGACTTGAGTATGAAGAACCTCCATCCGGATTCCATACTGATGTACCGTATCTCTTACCTGTTTCTCTCTCATCATTAACTCCAATATTAAAGCCCATGGAGCTTCCGGCCTTAGCCTTTACTGACTTAAACTTATATGCAGCTTCTATAATATATCCTCCGTCTACCTTCTTAACCGCAGAAGTTAAATCGCCTGTTCTCTTGTCCCAATCTGTTCCGGAACCCGTCATTTTACCATCTGCACCGATTCTTAGCTGGAAGGTGTTACTGTCATAGCTGCTGCCTTGAGTTTTGTTTTCATCTATAAAGAATTCAATAGAATCACATTCCCATGCATTAGCATTATCAGACAGTACTTTAGGATCGCTAACTTGAGCTAATAAATATAAAGTATCTGCATCATACAATAACTTTACCTTTGCCGTTGCAACATCATCAGGACTCTTTAATGCATCCGTTACAATTTCTTGAGCATTCTTCCAAGCATCATCTATCTCACCGTCTATTTTAGGTGTTCCTGAAGTTGCCGCAATTTCATTATGCTGCAGCTTAATCTTACCTGTTGCAATATCAATTTCATTTTGCCAAACATTAAAGTGCTTTTCCAATACAGTTTGTACAGGAGTTCCTGCAACTCTCATGTCATACCACATTCCCCATCTGTCACTGCCGCAGTTACCAACTCCGCCAAAATAGCTGTATGTGTACTTAAGCTTCTTAAGTTCTTTAGTCATTTCTATTTCTTGATCTTTCCAGCCTCTGTTTTTAATATTTAAGTCCTCTGCATTCTTTTGAATTGTTGGATCCATGGATGCCTTTCTAAGCTCAGTCAAGAATGCTGCTGCAGCTTTAGGATTTTTAGCTCCCTTTGGTATCATCCAATATTCACAGGAGCCTCCTACATAATAGTCGGAACCATCCGGATACTTAGGTGCTGGAACAAAGCTGCATTCTCCCTTCTTGGCCATATCTGCCCACCACACTGTATCAGCCCATGTAGCACCAATAAACATAGCAAGCTTTCCTTTAGCAAAATCCTGCATGTAGGCATTTAAATCCGGCTGAATAACGTTATATTTTGCCGGGCCTGATTCTTGGAAAAATGTGAAGGCTTTAACTATATCCTGATCCTTCATATTGTTTGTCATAGTACCATCTTTACCGTTTATTTTAATTAGATCCTTACCGGTTGTAGCAATAAGAGCTTCCGGTCCGCTGCTATAGCCCCATTGGTCAATTACCTTATCACCATCAGTATCTTGAGTCAGTTTTATAGCTGCATCTCTAAAAGTATTCCAGTTCCAATTTCCTTCTTTATATAACTCATATGGAGTTTGCAAACCGTTGTTTTCAAATAATGCTTTGTTATACCATACTAAATTGTCAGCACCCTTATTAACAACTACAAAGTTATGTTTACCTTTCCACTCAATGGAATCATAAGCATCCTTTACGTCCTTCCATATTGGATCCTTCAAATTGATTAAATCATCTACAGGCTGAGCATACCCGTTTATTGCAAATTGAGGATATCCGTCAATGGGTTGATAAAGATCCGGTGCACTTCCTGATGCTATCATGGCAGAAAGCTTACCTTGCTTCTCTGAATAGGTAGATACAATAAACTGAACCTTCCCATGATACTTTTCCTCGTAATTTTTAATGGCAGTTGCAAAGACAGGATACTTTTCTACATCTCTCATTATTTCTTCTTTTTCCTGACTCAAGAAAGAAAAGTTAGCATCCTGCAATGTAGTAGAATCACCATTGCCTTGAGACTTATCTCCACTACTGTTTTTACAGCCTGCAACACTAGTAAGCATTGTAGCAATTAACGCTACAGTAATCAGAAGTTTTGATGTTTTCATTTTTACACCCCTTAATCATATTTTTATATATTAAGAATTAATAATTATTTCTAAGTACTAATTCCTAATTGCATTTTTATTAACCGACAATACCTGTTCTTTCTATACTTTCCGTGAAATATTTCTGAAGTATTATATACATTAATAAAACCGGCAGAATTGCGAGCAGTGAACCTGCCTGCATCTGACATACAGTACCATATGGGTTTAACCCACCTACGGAATTTACGTGGTTCACCATTCCTGATAATGAAGTAGAAATTGTCCATTTATTTAAGAAGAACATGGTAGTTAGGTAATATTCATTCCAATGCCACACTAAAGACAGTATGAAAACTGTTAAAAATGCCTGCATGGAGCTTGGCACCATAACTCTTAAAAAGGTTGAAAAAGGTCCGCAGCCATCAATGTATGCCGCATCCTCGAGTTCCTTTGGAAGCCCTCTGAAAAACTGTCGGAAAATATAAATAAATAACCCTGCTCTCAAGCCTACTCCCAACATGGACGGTATATAGAATGTCCAATTTGTATCAATAAGGTTTATAGACATGTTGCTTCCGGTAATGAGCGAAACTATTTTCCCTAACCCGAAAAAGTCAAAATATCTGAAGGACACAAACATCGGTATAATAGTAGTCTGATTTGGAACGATAACTGTAAAAAGCATCATTACAAACAATATACCTTTTCCTTTAAAATTGAATCGTGCAAATCCGTAGCCGGCCAAAGCGCAGGATATCAATTCAAGCACAGAGCTCACAACATTAAGGTGAATAGTTCTTAAAAGTGAATTCACATAATCCATAGCCTGAAAGGCATCCTTTATGTTATAAAGAGTAAAATGTTTTGGAATCCATACAACTGAAGGATCAAACAATTCATCATAGGGTCTGAAGGCAACACTCAAAGAGTACAGCAAAGGATAAAGTAAAATAAAGGATAGTCCAAACAAGAGAAAGAACCTGAATAGCTTCCACAGTATTGTTGAAGTCCTGTTAAGCGCATGTTTTTTATTAAAATTCAACCTGGATTTTATAGCTAAAAAAACTTTTAATGGATTTGATTTCTTCCCTACTATATTCAAACCATTACCCCCTCTCTATTCGTTTATATAGAATACTTTCTTTCTTGTTATTAACGCAACTAAACCAAGTACGAGAATAATTACTACAAAATAAATACATGTTACTGTAGAACTCAACTCATATTTCATCTGTTTAACTCCTAATTCCGATGCCAGTTTAATAATTGGATTGGAGAAATCGGTAAAGTTATCAATAATCGTGTATATTAAATTTAAAATTAGTATTGGAGACATCATTGGAAATGTTATTTTCCAAAATGCTTCCCATGCAGTAGCACCTTCAATCTCACTTACCTCATATAGTGATCTTGGAATTGTTTGTAAGCCTGCTATAAACAGCAGTATTTGTATTCCGGATTTCCAGGCTACATCAAAAATACTGTTTAAAGTATTAATAAGGTTTGTGGCCATAGCCTGACTTAAGCCGGAGTCAAGCAACAAGCTTTGAAGTCCTGCTACAGTAAATAGCGTTGAAGATCTTTCTCCTGAGGTCAGCTGCTGACTGTAAATGTCGCCTCTCATGATGCTTATAATCTGACCGGTAGCTATTATAACAGGCAGAAAAAATATAGCTCTTGCAACAACTCTGCCTCTGAATTTCTGGTTTAATATACAGGCAACAATTAGACTGAAAATTAATATGAGCGGAACTTGATACAGCATAGAAAGCACTGTAGTAACAAGGGTTTTTACATAGTTTGGATCAACAGTCAGCTCATGTTTATAGTTTTCCAAACCCACAAAGTTTGTTATGAATCCATGATCACCAACTGTTATTTTACTAAAGCTGTATATAAAGGAGGTTATAAGCGACCTGCAAAATATAAAAACAAATCCTATAAACCATGGAAGAATAAAAAGTCTTCCTGCCCAAGCCTGCTTTTTAGTGTAAGATAATTTTCTCCACCATTTCATCTTAATTACCTCCTTCCAAAACCACATGTTTCTTTGATGGAATTATAGTATTTCCTATCCAATATTCTTTTTCAGAATAATTTACAATGACACAGGTTCCATTACTGTAAATTGTCTTATATACTCCCTGGTCTAATTTTTCATGCTTATCAATTGTAGAATCCTGAATCTTTGCGTACAAATTCTTGAAAGTTTCAAAATCGGATACAGCTGAATCCATCCATGCCTTATAATCGGCACTATACAAACCTTCGTACTTTGTTTCCTTTAGAAGAGAGGTATCCTCACCTATCCATACATAGTAAGGATTAGCTCCTGTTTCAACCGCTTTCAACAATTGTATATTCTTGTCTGCGCTAAAGTTAAAAGCCTCAATTGTGTACGGTTTTATTCCTCTTATAACCATTTCGTAAAAAGGAATTGTTTCATCTTCTATATAGTAATGACTGGAGTCACTTGGCACATTCAAAATATAGTCTACATATGGCAGCGCATATGCATTTGGTGCGCTTGCTTGTATACTTCCTATATTCTTGTTCATAAGCTTTAGTGACTCAATCCAACTTGACTCCGTTTCTTGCCTTGTACTCATATGGCTTTGTGTAAAATCTGAATATACAAGTGATGAAATTGTATCAATACCTATGCCTCCAATTTTATAATCCATGTAGGACTGGTTAAATTTCTCTATAACCTTATTGAGCTTAGTCGGCGCCAACAAGTTATATTCAGGATTATTTCTGTCTTTAAAATAGGTACTTAAACTATAATCAAATATTGTAGAAGGTACCACTCCCAGAGTCTTTGCTTGATTGGATGCTTTTAAATATCCGAACTTTCCATTTAAGAATTTAAGAAAATCTACTTGAGGATATAACTTAACATTATTATTCTTAGAATAGCTTACTAGCTCTTTAAAGCCCTTATCTCCACCAAGTTTACTAATGGTAGCTGCGCTGGTTGATATTTTACTGTCTATGGAATCCAAATTCCAATCGTGATAATTTACCACAATATCATTTACCTTGGACTGCTTAAGCTTTTGTAAGATATTAATTGTATCCTTATAGGTTGTAAGCGGCTGAATAGTATTTATTGGAATGCCCAGTATGCTTTTTTGCTTTCTGACAGCACCATACAAATCTAAATACATTTGCGGCTTTATATCCTTATTTTCTGTAAGGTCTTTTTCTTTCTTTAGGTATTCCCTGTAGCTCTTAGCCATTCCAGCATAGTCTGCTTCATTACCTTGTAGTAGATAGAAATTTACCTTACATCCATTAATTTTTGATTTACTCTTTTCATATAATTTTGTAGTTCTTGCGGACATGCCAGATTGTCCAACCGTAAAGGAATCGTATTTTCTTATATCAAAGCTTGAAAATACATTGTTAAAAGTAGATTTTACACCACTTACGTTTGCAGATATACTTCCTTGACTGTCTCCTTTATCTACAACTGCCAGAAAAGCATTTTCACCATTTTTTATTCCGAAAACCGGAAGCTTAATATCTTCTCTTTTTACCGGATTTTGATTTGATGCAAATGTAGCATCTCTTCCATATATGGACTCCTTATATGTCTCAACATTACTCTTATTATTGTTAAAATTTATAAGAGCTCCGCTGCCGTCAGGTACGAATATATAACCCTTATCACTAGTGCTACCTGCGCCGAAATAAGGTAATAGATCAAAGGAATAGATTACGTTATTTTGTTCGGTAATATTAGCAACGTCTATTTCTGCGCTTACATAATTTTCTCCTAATGTAATATTTAATGGCACGGAAAAACCATCTTCACCTGGAAAGCTATATATAGCTCTGAAGCCTTTATCTATTTTTTCAAATTTAACACCGTTCTTTTTAATACTTCCTGTAAAATTGTTCTTAACCTTCATCTGGTCACTGCTAAAATCTGTGTAAATTACGCCCAGCTGAGATGATAAATCCATCTTCACTACACCTTGAGCAATTTTATCATCATCTCTATTTTTAGGATTGCTATACCACACGAATCCATTTCTCTTATCTTCTACTGCAAACTCTCCACTTGTTTTATTTGCGTATAAAGTCATAAGAGTATTGTCGGTAATAGCTTCAAATTTGTTATCATTTAGATATTTAATATCCGCTTCATTTAGTTTGTTCTCTATCGCCATAGTTTTAAAGGTGAATGTGGTAGAGAGTAAACAGAACGTTAATATCACTGAGCTTATCTTTCTAACAAAACTTTTCATTATTTCACCTCCTGAGCTATAGCCTGTAAATAATTTCACGATAAATAGTTTTAAAGAAAGTTGAAACTTGATTGTATAGACTAAAGGTTAGCAATGCGAGAAACAATACTATAAAAATTCCCAATATTGTCATAAAAATTGAGGCCAATGTTTTCTTAATAGTATACTGATGGATTTCTTTTAGTCCCAGAATTATGAGGATCACACTCCATACCTGTCCTACCTTAAAAATCCAATTTAAGAATACCGCCCCTTCCAAGGTTATAAAGTTACTTAAAAATATAGTTATAAATGTAAATATTAAATATGGCACTAATGAATATGCACTTATAATCCATATCTCTCTAAAGGTACCTGAGCCATCAAGAAGTGAGCAAAATGCCCAGTTACATATAGCCCAAACTGTAAATAGTATTACTGTACCAGGAAGCAATGAAAAAATGTTTAACTTATCAACTCTATATGGGTTGAAAATGAAACCGGTAAGCTGTCTGTTCAAGATTGCCGAGATAAAAAATACTGCCACGATAACATTTGATAATGCTACTGAACCGCTCTTTTTTCGCTTTATCTCATCAAAGCCTTGAAAAGGATGAAACATCGTAAAAAATATTAATTTATCCTGCCCCATATAAATTCTCCTTAACTTTACTTTTTTTAGTTCTTCCGATTAGAGTTTTAATTTTGTTCCTCTTTTTAAACAACTTCACAAAACCATATAAAAGAACTAAAGCTATTGCTATCATACCGATATTATTTCTGATAACTGATGACATGTATAAGCCATATGCTTTGGAATAATCCTCCACATCATAACCTAATTTAAAATCCTTCATTGCCTCTTTGTAATTACCATTTTTAAGCTGGGCTTTACCTATGCCAATATAGGCAATTTCCAATTTATTATCTCTTTTTAAGACTTCCTCCCATGGTTCCATAGATTCCTCATATAATCCATCATCATAGAGTTTTACTGCTCTATGGATTAATTCCCCGTATTCGGTAAGTCTATAAACTGTTATATCTCCTCTTTTTTCATCCAGCACCAGTACATTCTCATTTAAATTATCAACCGCAACCGGTGAGTTGAAGGTTCCTACCTGATTACTCTTACCTCCGAAGATTGCTATGAGATGACAATCCTGATCATACTGGAATACCCTGCCCCTTGTTGTGTCTAATACATTAATAAAACCTTTACTATCAGCATTTACATCTACAAAGGACGTTTTAATTGTATTACCTGAATAATACACAGTATCAAGATCTCCAAATCCCGGAACATTATCACTGCTTCTTAGTATATTTGCTCCTAAAGAATTGAGCTTTTTAAGTACATTTGACATAGAGCTATCATCTTTGGAACATACATATACAAATCCATCTTTGTCCATATAAAAGTTCGTAAAGGAAGTAGGTACATATCTCATGGACTTTCTTCTCTGTTCCTTACTCATAAAAAAGGTCTTCCAAAAATAATCTCCAAGAATCTTTAAATCAACTTCCACTTTATTGGTACCGTAAAAGCCTGTAAAATTGCTATTCTTGTCATACATGACTGCTCCCTGATATACACCGGTAACTACAACATATACATCCTCAGCTTTATCAACTATTACCTTTGTAGGCTTAAATTCAACTTCTTGAGGAAATAATGTTGAAGTAGGCTTACCGAAAGTTTTTTGTATTTTTCCTTCCTGATTTATACTAATAATTCTCTGATTATCAGTATCAGCAATATATATAATTTTATTATCAGTTACAAAAATACCATTAGGATTTTTCAGTTCGTATTTACTTCCTTTTTCATCAACAATTTTGTCAATTATTTTTTTCACCTTAAAATCTTTGTCCAGCACAACAACTCTTTTATTTCCGCTATCTAAAATATAAACTTCACCATCACTTGAAATAAACATATCTTGAGGATTTTTTAATGCTCCGGCTCCCATATCCACACCAGTTACATATTTATCGGGCTCATAGGCTACTGCCGTAGGAACCGCTCTACCATACGCATCATAGGTGTATCCGTTGTACGGTACATCAGCAGAAGCAACTTCAACCATTATTGTATTGAATAGAAATATGAGCAAAAGCAGAAATGTAATCTTCTTTAATCTCATTATTGGTCTTCACCTACTTTACTGTTTTAATTTTTGCATGTTCCTTATTTAAGTCCCGAATGTGACATTGTTTCAATAACTGAGCTTTGAGATATAATAAAGAACACAATAGGAGGTATCATAAGAAATAATGCAACTGCAGATCCTGCTCCGGCACGTGCTATACCTGCCGTAGCAATTTGGCTAAGAACTGTAGGCAATACCTTCAGATTCTCTTTATAAATGTATTGAACTCCGGTTGTATTCCAAAGTCCTTGGAAGGTAAATATAGCCAGAGTCAACCAGCCAGGCTTTACTGCCGGCATTACAATTGACCAAAATATTCTGTACTCACTGCAGCCATCTATTTTTGCTGCCTCTATAGTGTCGTCAGGAAATGTGACCATAAACTGCCTCATTAAAAACACACCAAAAGAGCCCGCCATTATTGGCAGCAGTATAGCAAAATAAGTATTTATCATTCCTAGCTTTGAAATAATTATATATTGAGGAATTCCGGTAACCTCCGGTCTGAACAGGATTGCCGACACTATAACTTGAAATAACAATATACTCCCCGGAAATTTGTGTTTTGCTAAAGGATAAGCTGCCAAAGAAGCAATAATTATATATAGAGCCGTTCCAATAATAGCTATAAACAAGCTATTGAACAAATATCTGGAAAATGGAACCCACATATTAGAAACTAGCTGAAACATAGTTGTAAAATTGTCTAAGGTGGGGTTTCGCACAAAAAACCTTGGTGGAAATAGAAACAACTCATTCAATGGCTTAAATGCATTTATCACTGTATAAAATAACGGTAGAGCACTAAAAACACCACAGACCCCAAGGAATATAAATATAATGAAATCTCCTCCCTTGGATCTTGTTACTCTTTTCTTTTTATTTCTTTTCCACCTGCTTATTTTCAAGCCTTCACTTGGATTACTAATTGCTTTCACGGATACAACCCCCTTCTTCTTAATCATTAGCCATCTTGTTTAGCAGTTTATTTATTCCCTTCCAGGAAAGCTGCATCATTGCGAACAATATAACCGCAATTGCCGATGCATAACCCATTTCAAATCTAATAGTTCCATAGTCAAGCATGTGCAGCAATATTGTATGAGTGGAATAATCAGTGCTTGGGAAGCCCGTTAATGCCATATTCTGATATCCAACGGCAAATGCACCTGAAATTGACATAACAGCACCGAATAGTAATTGAGGCTTCATTTGCGGCAGAGTTATATACCATAATTCCTGCCATCTGTTCTTTATACCGTCAATAGCAGCTGCCTCATAATAATCTTTATTAATTGTTTGAAAACCTGCAACGAAGGCTAAAAAACCTGCTCCCATACTGAGCCAAAGCATAACTATTATACAAACCGTAATGTTATATTTGGGGTCCGTTAACCATTGGATGGAATCTCTTATTAAGCCTAGCGACATTAGCTTACCGTTAATAAAACCATAGGAATCGCTGCTGAAAATGTACATCCAAATGAAATAAACATTTCCTGCTAAAGATGGTGCATAGAATATTAGCGTCAACACAGCTCTTACCTTCGGTCTAAATTCATTAATAAACCATGCAAAGACAAAACTCAAAATATATCCTAGTGGTCCGGTTATAACTGCAAACACCAATGTGTTTCTTATAGCAATTATAAATATATCGTCATCCAAGAACATTCTTATATAGTTTTGAAATCCTACAAACTTAGGAACCTGAAGCATGTTAAATGAAGTAAAACTTAACAGCACTGAAGAAAAAACCGGTATTATTATAAAAACAATGAATAATATTGTGTAAGGAGCCAGCATAATATAGCTGGCTCTATTCTTTTTAATGGAGCTTAACAATGATGTCTTACTCTTCTTTACCTTTTTTATATTTATGGCTTTAGCTGAAGATTCCAATCAGATGCCTCCTCTCAATTATCCAATCCGAATTCTGTTCTCTTTCTCTCAATTTCCCTGTTGATATCCTCATTGTATTTAAACAATACTTCTCTAGGATTTTCATGACTATACACAACTTTTCTAAAGGCATTGCTAAGGCTTCTGGTCAGGTAATAGTTTCCTGGAATTTGCGGTATATCCCATACCAACTTCCATTGATCACCCAGTTTCTCTGCTTCTGTCTTTGACCAAGGTAGTTTTGTAAAGGCCTCAGTATTGGCAGTATCATATCTTGCTGCCGGCCCCATGACTGCTTCCAATTCCGAGCCATATCTTGCCTGTACCTCTGCACTAGTCCACCATTTCATAAATTCAAAGCCAGCATCTTTATCCTTAATGCCTTTTAACATAATTGTTGCTAGTCCATTGGCACCTTCTTTTCTATTTATAGTACCGTCCGGCATCTTTGTTCCCGGTATTGGTACCATCTCCCATAGATTTCTAAGCTCCGGAGCTGCAACGGACAACTGATTATACATAGTATAAGGAACAATACCCATTGGCATTTCGCCTGTTCTAAAACGGCTATAAAAATCGAATACTAGTGGAAAACTGTACTGTGTATAAAAGCCAGTCCATTCCTTAAAGGCATCAAGCGCTTCCTGCTTATCGAAAGCTGTTGCTTTTTTGTCATCATTATAAACTTGACCGCCTCTTTGGAATAAAAGAGTCTCAAACATTGTCTGTGCTTCCGGTATTCCAATCTGCATATTATTTTTCTGTATTATAGGTATTATGGAATAGAATTCATCCCAGGTTGACGG
>JAEZDX010000078.1 GCA_023417975.1 Bacillota bacterium | reverse complement strand
GTCATCCACCCCCGCCTCTTTTGCTATAGTCGCTGCGGTTAATGGGTTATCTCCGGTGCACATCACGGTTTTAATTCCTATTTCTCTAAGCCTTTGGAACCTTTCCACCAAGCCTGGCTTAACTGTATCCTTAAGGTATATGACCCCATAAATTTTATTATTAACACATACTACTAACGGAGTACCTCCTGCCTTTGAAACCTCTGTCAGGTGGTCATCCAAATCTGAAGGTATATCTCCACCGGCTTCTGTTACAAATCTTTTAATGGCATCCTGTGCTCCCTTTCTAACCTTTCTGCCATCCTTTAGGTCTACCCCGCTCATTCTTGTTTGGGCAGTGAATTCTATAAAATCTAACTCCTCATAGTCTGCCATATTTATGGCAGTTCCAAGCTTTTGTCCTAACTCTACCACAGACCGCCCTTCCGGGGTGCTGTCCTTTATGGAAGCTATTACAGAATAATCTGTGAGTTCCTTTATTTCAGCATTTTGGGTTGGTATAAACTCCGCAGCCAATCTGTTCCCATAGGTAATAGTACCGGTTTTGTCCAATATCATTGTATTTACATCCCCACAGGCTTCAACAGCTTTTCCCGACATTGCAATTACATTAAATCTTGTAACTCTGTCCATACCTGCAATACCTATAGCGGACAATAATCCTCCTATAGTCGTAGGTATAAGGCAGACAAGCAGGGCTATTAAAGTTGCTATTCTGATAGTTACACCTGAATAAGCAGCCATAGGATATAACGCCACAATAACAATCAGGAATATTAATGTCAGACTCACCAGCACCGTGTTTAAAGCTATTTCATTTGGTGTTTTTTGCCTTGAAGCTCCTTCTACCAGGGATATCATCTTATCTAAAAAGGATTCACCCGGTGTTACTGTAATCAGAATCTTCAGCCAGTCGCTTACAACCTTGGTTCCCCCGGTAACTGAGGCAAAGTCCCCTCCCGCCTCTTTCATAACCGGTGCCGACTCACCTGTTATGGCGGATTCATCTACAGAAGCCAATCCTTCCATAACTTCACCGTCGTTTGGGATAAGATATGCTGTTTCAACGAGAACTATATCGCCCTTTTTAAGTTGGTCGGCACTTATTGTTTTAATATCGCCATTCTTGCCAAGTAGCTTAGCCATAGTATCCTTACGAGTTTTCTTCAAGCTTTCTGCCTGAGCCTTACCTCTTCCCTCCGCCACTGCCTCTGCAAAATTTGCAAAAAGTACAGTTACAAATAAAATAACCGCTACTATAAAGTTATATAGTGTTAAATTCTCACCTGTATCACTAAAGGCTGAAGGAATAAATGTAAGAAACAAAGTGATTACAAATCCTATTTCAACTACAAACATAACAGGATTTTTATACATATATTTAGGGTTTAATTTTATAAATGAAGCTATTACTGCTTGTTTAGCTATGCTTTTAGTAATAAATTCACTTTTCTTCTCCTTACTCATATAAACTGCTCCTTTTTATTAAAATTAGTTCAACGGAATAACGTTAAATGCTCCGAAATAGGCCCGAGAGCAATAGCAGGTAAAAAGGTTAGGGCTCCAATGATAAGAACTATTACAACCAAAGTAAAAGTGAATATTGTGTTGTCCGTTCTGAAGGTGCCCGCGGTTACAGGTATAGCCTTTTTAGAAGCCAATGACCCCGCTACTGCAAGAAGAATGATTATTGATAAATATCTTCCAAGTAACATTACTATTCCTGTGGTTGTATTCCAGAATAAAGTGTTATCTGCCATTCCTTCAAACCCTGAACCGTTATTTGCAGCAGATGATGTAAACTGATAGATTACTTGAGACAACCCATGATAAGACGGATTTGTTATTCCTGCCATTCCCTGTGGTGTTATAAGCGCCAATGCCGAAAACATAAGAATCAAGAACGGATGAATTATAATTGCCAGTGCAACTAGCTTAATCTCTTTCCCCTCCAGTTTCTTTGTTAAAAACTCCGGTGTTCTTCCAACCATCAGTCCCGCTAAGAACACTGTAAGAATGGCATACATGATCATATTCATAAATCCCACGCCTTTGCCTCCGAATATTACGTTGAGCATCATGTTAATCATAGCCACCATACCGCTTAAAGGCATGAGAGAATCATGCATATTATTTACTGTACCTGTTGTAAAGGCTGTTGTTACGGTTGTAAATAATGAAGACTGTGGTATCCCAAACCGAACTTCTTTGCCTTCCATATTACCCATAGCTTGAGATAACCCTATATTTTTCAGTGCAGGATTTCCCGCTTTTTCCGCTGTATAGCAAATTGGTAACACCATAAGAAATAAAATTGCCATGGCGGCAAATATTACCCACCCCTGCTTCTTATTCTTCAGCATTTTACCAAAGGTATAAACAAGAGCCCCTGGTAACAGCATCATGGATAATAATTCAATTAAATTCGATAAAGGTGTAGGATTTTCAAAAGGATGTGCCGAGTTTGCTCCGAAGAACCCTCCGCCATTGGTACCAATATGCTTTATAGCTTCTAAAGAGGCCACAGGTCCCAAGGCTATGTCCTGAAGCTTACCTTCTATAGTTGCAACGGTATGATTTGCTGATAGTGTCTGCGGCACTCCCTGTGCAACCAACAGTAAAGTAACAATTACAGATAGTGGCAGAAAAACTCTCGTAATAACCCTTACCACATCCACATAAAAATTACCCAATGTTTTTTTCTTCCCTATAAGACCTCTCATAAATGCCAGAGCTGCTGCAAAGCCTGTGGCTGCAGAGGTAGACATTAAGAAGGTCATTACCATCATCTGGCTAAAATAAGACACCCCGGATTCTCCACTGTAATCCTGAAGATTTGTGTTTGTTATAAAGCTTATCACCGTATTAAAAGTCAGCGATTTCTCCATATTCCCTGTTTTGTTCGGATTTAAAAATAAATATGCTTGAGTTCTTAAAACTACATATGCAAAGAGAGACATTACCGTATTCACCACGAGAAGAGTTAACACATACTTCTTCCAACTCATTTCTTCCTTTTTATCGATGCCGCAGATTTTATAAATAGCATTATCTATGGCATTGAATAATTTATCACCGAAAGCTTTCTCTCCAGAAGCTACATAATAAAGATACTTCCCTGCCGGAACTACCAGCAGCATAAATATAATCAATGGTATAATAATTTGCAAAACTTCCATTTAAACTTCCTCCCTGTATTCCTTTTATGCCCATGAAGATTATTAATCTTCATGCTCCTTGTATTCCTTTCACGCCCATGAAGATATTTAATCTTCATGATCCTTGTATTCCTTTTATACCTATAAAGATTTCATTGCTATCAGAATTTTTCGGGATTAATAAGTGCATAAACTAAATATACAAACAGCAAAATAATTATTATCATTAAGCCCCACATGTTACTAACCTCCATTACTCCTTATTTACCTTAGCTTTTCTTTCACAAAACCGCTTAAAAGCTTTATTACTATGACCCCCTTGGATACATCAATTATAGTTCAGGTTCCCCAACAAACTGAAATCCTGCATATTTCAAACCAATAAATTCTCCTTACCCTTATAGGTCATCTATTTAAATTAACTGCTTCTTCCTCAGCATAATCACAGTTTTAAGCCTTTATGAGCAGATAGTATTTTTCACACCTTAATGTAAACCGCTACATGGTGAAAATAAAAAATGTAATCAATTACATTTCATAATTATTTTTTAATGAACAGCTTAACTCTCCGTAAAATCATGAAAAACATCGAAACACAAATTCTATTCCATATACTTCCATGTAATAATAGCAGAAATCAAATATGAGCTTCATTAACTAATTTTATTTTTAACTTTTCAAGCACTATAATTATTTCTATATAGTAGATGATACTTGCCAAAATGAAACTTACAGCTAGTCATCAAGAGTTAAAAATATACCGACTTTTGTGCACACTATACCCTTTGTAGTAAAATTTTTGAGGTGATAATATTATGAAAAAGACATTAATCTCTATTGTATTGATTATGGGACTACTATATTTACTGCTGCCGCGCACCACAACTCCATATTCCGGCAAGTATTTATGTGTTGGCCACTCAAATTATCTTTTGATCTTGAAACCGAACAATAAATTCATTATGTATGATACTTTTGGCAAGAGTGCCGTGGACAGCAAGGGTAACTACACTGTAAAAAATAATCACATAGAGTTGAACTTTACTGATGAAAACGGAGGCTTGTATAAAAATTTTATGTCCTCCGGCACTGTATATGGTTCTGATATTATCTTTTCTCAATCCTATGATAGCTCAGAGGTCAAATTCGAAAAGATATAAGCTTAAAGGAATTGTGAGACTCTTTGAAGATAAAAGCTTTAGCATGAAGTCCAATATATTGTTTCATGCTAAAGCTTTATATTTCACTATCTACACTTAAGCAGAAAAATATTTTGACACTAAGTGCAACAAAAATTATACTAAGAAAATAATAGGTTGTTAAAGGAGCCATAGACATGATAAAAACTATAAAGGGTAAGATATCCGCTGTATATCTTTGTCTGGTTGCAATTATCGGAATTACAGGACTTGTTTCAGTTATCAACACCTACAGAATAGGCAGAGCAATTGATGGCTTGATGGTGGATAACTACAAAAGTATCAATGCAGTCAACAATATGACTGAAGCCATAGAAAGGCAGAATAATGCAATATCGCTTTTTATTAATTATTCTCCTTCACAGGGTTCCGACGTCTTTATAAATGAAGGCCAAGTATTTAACAAATGGCTGAATATCGAATCCAATAATGTAACTGAATCCGGTGAAAAGGACTTAGTAGTGAAACTCAACGATAATTATGTTAAGTTTACAAAGTTATTTTCAGAGCTTCAGCAGTCAACAACTTCAAAGGGTGCCGCTTGGAGCAATAAATTTTATAATGATAGTATTATGCCCGCTTTCCATAATATAAAAAGCTCTTTAAAAGATATTGAAAACCTAAATGAAACAGCTATGTTCCAACATAAGTCGGAAGTTACTGCTTCAGCTGATCGTGCTCTATATATAATCTTTACATTTTCCTTAATATCCGTAGCCGGTGGATTCATATTATCGAGATTCTTCATAAATAAATCCCTTAAGCCTATATATTCTCTGCGTCAAACTATGAAGCTCGTTGCCGATGGCGACTTATGCCGGAAAGCAGAAATTCTTTCGGATGACGAAGTGGGGGATCTGGCTGCTGAGTTCAATGATTTAGTTGAAAAGCTTTATGAATTTGAGCAGAGTACCAT
>JAEZDX010000075.1 GCA_023417975.1 Bacillota bacterium | reverse complement strand
GCTTTATTTTTCATTATTGCTCTTTCTTTTATCCCAGGATTCGGAAATTATATGCAAGCTGTATGCCCTCCAAAATTATCGTATCTTATAAAAGACTTTGTAGGAGGCGTAATTTTAGCCGGCATAGGAGAAGAACCGCTGTATAGATCACTTGTAATTGTAACCTTGTCAAAATATTGGAATGGAAGTATAAAAGTACGCAAATTTAATATTCCACATGTGACACTAATATCAGGCTTTATTTTTATGACTGCTCATATAGGTTATATCATATATCCTTATTTTCAAATTACGCACCTTGATTTGTTGCAGCTTACCTTTACTTTTATTTTAGGTGTATTTTGGGCAAATGTGTTTATGAAAACAAAAAGCTTATTATGCCCTATTCTTGCACACAGCAGTTCCAATGCAATTCAATATGGAATTGGATACATGGTTTCCTTCATTGTTTTATAAAACTCGAGTTAAAAGCAATAATAAGCTAAGACAATCTTTTATTAATCATTTACCTGTTCTAAAATTATTCTCCTTTTATAAAAGCCATGCTTTTTATAAAAATCCAATACTTGTTCGTTTCCTTCTGCTACTGCTATTATTTTAGTTTTAACATGACTTTTATCCAACCAATCCAATGCTCTTATCATCAGCTTGTCTCCTAAACCGAATTTGCGATAGGCTGCTTCTACAAAAAGTGAATCAATTTCTCCTACTAATTCCTTATTAACGGTACTAATGCAATAACCAATATATAGGTTATTCTCGATATCTTTAATTAAGTCGATTTTAATTTCCTGATTTCCAGTGCTAAGAAACTTATTTTTTCTGGTTGTAAATTTTTGATTTGCAAACTTGTCTTTAAAATAGTTTGAACTATTTTCATGGTGCATATTTAGTTTTTCCCATAGAGGCTCCACAAAATCAAGCAATTCAGTACTTCCTGTTACAAATTGAAAACTATCCATGTTCATCCCTCCATATAAAATTACTAATAATAAATTTAAGCTCTATGTCTCAAGTGTATAAAAATGCTTAAAGTACAAGCTATAGCTGCCCCTAGCATAAAAAGCAAATGAAAGCGATATTGTGTAACGAAGTGGTTGTGCAATTTCTCAGGTAAAAGCAGCGCTGTTATTATGCAGACAGAAAACATCCATGTCCAAACGGATAAGATTAGACTCCTATGTAAATTACGATTTCTCAATTGAATACCTTCTTTTTCGTGGCACAATTGTTCATATTTTTCAATACTGTTTTTCACATTGTTATAATTAACTGAAAAAAGTGCTATGCTTAGTATCACTAATGCCATGCCCAGAATAGATAAACCCGTATTATCAGTAGAAAATGTAATTATAAAAGATAGAATAATTCCAAGTAAAGCTACGGCTATTGCTATTATATGAGCGTTTTTAAATTTAAGTAAGGCTTTTTCCAATAAATATTCATATTGTTTTGAAGATGTGGTATTATCAGCTTTACATGAAGGTGACTGAAACTTTTCTCCATTTAAAAGTTCATCTGTTGAAACCCCAAGAATCTCTGCCAATGCAGGCAGAATGGTAATTTCAGGATAACCCTCTCCGGTTTCCCATTTTGAAACGGCCTTATTAGTTACATTTAGTTTATCTGCTATTTCTTGTTGAGTCATTTTCAAAGATTTTCTTATAGTAGAAATAAAATTACCTATTTTTTTGTTATCCATAGCTATTCCTCCGATTGTTGTAATCTTGCTTTTATTATAGCTAAGTTTTATTGAAAAAGTCTACCTACGCTCATTTGAGCTTATCTACTATAAGTAGAATCATAGGTTTTGCAATGATTTGCCACGGGTATTTATTCAGAAAATTGATTACTTATGATATAATTATACTAATGGAAATGAGTTACAAAGAGACCTGTGAAATTCAGCTCTAATTAAAAATGGGAGACGAAACTTTATGTTTGTTGATGATAGCATAGTATTGCAATACTTAGAAGATAAAAACTTGGATGAAGTAAGCAATAATTGGATATTTTCCAATATTGAAGAGGATAAATATATATTTGAAAAGCCTGATACAGCGAAAAAGTATGAGGTAAAAGAAATCCTTATTACCTTCAATAAAATCCTTTCGGAATTTATTCCATTGAATACAAAGCTTTATACGGATTTGTTTCCGGAATGGACAGTAATAACAAAGGATATGAACATATTACTTGTAGTTGGATGTCCAAGTCCCTATGATGCTATGATAAGAAAGCATGAAGGAAAAGAATATTTAATTTTTGATTTGATTCGCTTTTATGATTATAAAGTACGAGGATATGATATTGACACCTTAATAAGACAAATGCTTACTCACGAAACTGCGCATTTATGCCTGCATACTGAATATCCGGTTCCTGTATCGGAGAACTATTTGGAACAATTGAAATACATAACTTTTGATGAAGGGTTTGCTCATTTATTGGCATTCAAGGATAATATCAATTGCTTTGATTTTAGTGACATTATAAATAGGCATTATAATGAGGCTCTTATAAAATTAATGGCAGCCTTGAGTGAAGAAGATGAATATAAGCAGAAAGTATTATTGGAGCAGGCAAACAGTGGTGCTTATTGGGACAAATATGCATGTATATGCGGAAAGTTGTTTTTAGCAGACAATTTGGAGCACATTAAAAAGATATACAAAGCTGGAATTGATAAGTTTATTTCTTCTATTATTTCACATTATACTAAGGAGATGGAAGTATGAATATGGATATAGATGAAGCAAAAATAATTTTTAACGGTATATAAATTTTTAAAGGTAATATAAAGAATAATAAAGATATAGAGGTGCTTTTTTATAACAGAGTGACTCTATATCATTTTTTTTCTACATGACAAAGTGTAAGCATATCTTATATAATAGAAATATCCGAAAAAATATACTAAAAATTTTGGGAGAAGGTTAAAGAGTAACATGAAGAGAATAAATGAAATTTTTAGTGATTACAAAGCCGGAGGAAATATAAACACAGCTGTAGTAGAATCCGTGGTGCTGAGTAAAAAATCGAAAACTTTGGAAATGAGTATAAGCTCTGATAAATATATCGAAATAAAAGAATTTGAATATCTTAATAAGTTCATAAGAGAAAGGTTTGCCTTAAATGATGCAAAAATAGCCGTCAAGTATATTGATGGAACACATAAAAGGCCCATAGAGGAAGAAATTAAGAATATTGTAACTTCAGTAGCGGATAACTATCCTGCTTTAAGAGCTGTGCTTAATAACAGTGAGTACGAAGTGGCTGATAATACTATAAACTTTAATTTTAGAATGGCTGTATCAGGATTTTTAAAGTCCATGGATTATGATAAAAAGATACATAAGGCTATTAAAAATTTGTATGGAACGTCATACAAAATTAATTTTGTTGATAAAGTAAGCGGTGAGGATTTAATAAAGCTGCAGGAACAAAATGAAAGAAAAATTTTGCAGGCACAAAAGGAAGTAAAAGCCTCTTCCACCAACAATGGGCCTAAGGCACCGATTGTTACTATTGAAAACAAACCGGAAGTAAAGGTTGAAGCTGATGGCAAGAAAACCGATCCATTCCTAATATTGGGCAGAAATTCTAAAATAAAAGAGCCGGTAATAAAGATTACGGACATTACACCTGACGAGGGAAGAATTGCAATAGAAGGTGAAATATCCAACCTGGAGGAAAAGGAACTTAAGAGCGGCAAGACCTTGATTTCCTTTGACTTATATGACGGTTCAAGCTCAATGACCTGTAAATCCTTCTTAAAACCTGGTGAAGACGGGGAGGTAGCATCGAGACTTAAAAAGGCCAAAGGTGTTAGAATTGCCGGAAATGCCGGCTACAGCAAGTTTTCCGGTGAAGTTGAGATGATAGCTAATACTATAGTAGAAACAGAAGGTATTAGGAGAGCTAAGAGGATGGATAAATCCGAGGTAAAGAGGGTAGAGCTTCATATGCATACTCAGATGAGCCAGATGGATGCAATGACTAGTGCAACAGACCTTATAAAGAGAGCCATGAGTTGGGGCATGAAGGCCATTGCTATTACAGACCACGGGGTAGTACAGTCCTTCCCGGAAGCACATAAGCTATTGGGAAGAGATAATCCGGACATGAAGATTCTTTATGGAGTGGAAGCGTATTTGGCACCGGACAAAAAACCGTCGGTAACTAATGCTAAAGGCCAGAGTATAGATACAACATATTGTGTGCTGGACCTGGAGACTACAGGTTTCTCACCGGTAACTGAAAAGATAACTGAAATAGGAATTATGAAGCTTAAGGATGGAAAGGTTATAGAAGAGTTCAGCTGCTTTGTAAATCCGGAAAAACCAATTCCGGCCAGAGTTGTTGAGGTTACAAACATAACGGATGAAATGGTAAAGGATGCAGAAACTATTGAACATGTATTTCCGAAAATGCTGGAGTTCATAAAAGACAGTGTATTGGTTGCTCATAATGCAGCATTTGATGTAGGTTTTTTAAAACATAATGCCAAAGCTTTAGGCTATGATTTTGATTTTACATACGTGGACACATTATCTTTAGCTCAGGAAATATTCCCTGATTATAAAACCTATAAGTTAGGAAGAATTGCAAAAAATCTCGGTATAAAGGTTGAGGTTGCTCATAGAGCACTAGACGACGTTGATACTACCGTTAAAGTATTTAAGGTAATGCTTGAAAAGCTGAAAGAAAGAGGAGCAGAAACCCTTGAAGATATAGATAGAGTGGGTTCTGACGATAAGGCAAAAAAAGAGGAGTATAAAAAGCTTAAAACCTACCATGCAATAATATTTGCAAAGGATTATGTTGGACTAAAGAATTTATATAAGCTTGTATCATATTCTCATTTGGATTATTTTTATAAAAAGCCCCGTATATTAAAGAGTATGTTTAAAAAGTATTCCGAGGGATTAATTCTTGGCAGCGCCTGTAGTGAAGGTGAATTGTATCAGGCAATTCTGCTAGGAAAGTCCGATGAAGAAATCGAAGCTATAGCACAGGAATATGATTATCTGGAAATACAGCCTCTCGGTAACAACGATTATTTAGTAAGGCAGGAACAAGTTCCTAGTAGAGAATATCTGAAAGAAATCAACAGGAAAATTGTGGAACTGGGAGGAAAACTGAATAAGCCTGTAGTTGCTACGGGCGACGTTCACTTCATTGACCCTGAGGACGAAATATACAGACGTATTTTAGAAGCAGGTCAGGGCTTTAAGGATGCAGATAATCAGGCTCCTTTGTATTTAAGAACTACTGAGGAGATGCTTGAAGAATTCTCTTATTTAGGGCCACAAAAGGCTTATGAGGTAGTAGTTACGAATACAAATTTAATAGCAGATATGTGCGAGCAGATCAGCCCTATTTCTCCTCAAAAGGCTACGCCGCATATAGACGGCTGTGAGCAGACTATTAAGGATATAAGCTTTAGTAAGGCTCATGAGTTATATGGAAATCCGCTGCCGGAAATTGTCCAGAAAAGATTGGATAAAGAGTTGGATTCTATTATTAAGAATGGCTTCTCTGTAATGTATATAATTGCCCAGAAGCTTGTATGGAAGTCAAATGAAGATGGCTATCTAGTGGGTTCCAGAGGGTCCGTAGGTTCTTCTGTCGTGGCATATATGACCGGTATAACGGAGGTTAACGGCTTACCGCCCCATTACAGATGCGGGAAATGTAAATATTCCGATTTTACCGATTACGGTATAAAGATTGGTTTCGATTTACCGGATAAGAATTGCCCCGTGTGCGGAGAGCCTTTAACCAAGGATGGTATAGATATACCTTTTGAAACCTTCCTGGGCTTTAATGGAGATAAGGAGCCGGATATTGACTTAAACTTTTCAGGAGAATATCAAGGAAAGGCTCATAGGTACACGGAGGTTATCTTCGGCAAGGGAACAACCTTTAAAGCAGGTACTATAGGCACTATAGCGGAAAAAACAGCCTTTGGCTATGTTAAGAAGTATTTTGATGAAAAGAGCATTAAAGTAAATAAAGCGGAAATAGCACGTATATCAAGAGGGTGCACGGGAATTAAAAGAACTACAGGTCAGCATCCGGGAGGTATAATTGTTGTACCTAAGGGCAGGGAAATCTTTGAATTTTGTCCGGTACAGCACCCTGCCGATGACCCGGATTCAGATATAATTACAACCCACTTTGATTATCACTCCATTGACCAGAATCTTCTGAAGCTGGATATACTTGGTCACGACGATCCTACAGTTATAAGAATGCTTCAGGATATAACGGGAGTAGACCCGCAAAAGATTCCTATGGATGATAAGGAGACTATGTCTTTATTCTGTTCTACACAGGCTCTTGGAGTGACACCGGAACAGATAAATTCTAAGGTGGGGAGCTTTGGTATTCCTGAATTCGGCACAAAATTTGTAAGGGGTATGCTTTTGGATACAATGCCAAAAACTTTTATGGATCTTATATGTATTTCAGGACTTTCTCATGGTACTGACGTATGGCTTGGAAATGCAAAAGACCTTATTGATGAAGGAATAGTCACAAGCATAAGTGAAGCTGTATGTACAAGAGATGATATCATGGTTTATCTTATAAAAAAGGGACTCCCGCCAAATACTGCATTTAAGATAATGGAGACAGTACGTAAGGGAAAAGCGCTTAAGGATCCTAAGTTTCCTGAATATGAGCTTTTAATGAGAGAACATGACGTGCCGGATTGGTATATAGATTCCTGTAAAAAAATAAAATATATGTTCCCGAAGGCCCATGCGGCTGCCTATGTAATGATGGCTTTTAGAATAGCGTGGTTTAAGGTTCATATACCTAAGGCATACTATGCAGCTTATTTCTCAATAAGGGCCAAAGCCTTTGATGCTGAATTTATGATATTCGGAAAAGAAAAGGTAAAAGAGAAGATGAAGGAAATCTCTATGATGGGCATGCAGGCACCGCCTAAGGATAAGGATATGTATGATGATTTGGAATTGGTGCTGGAAATGTATGAAAGAGGTATCAAGTTCCTTCCCATTGATTTGTATAAATCTCACTCTACAAGATTTGTTGTGGAAGAGGATGGTTTAAGACCGCCTATAAACAGTATGGCAGGTATGGGAAATGTGGCGGCAGAAGGAATATACAATGCAGCCCGGCAAGAAGTTTTCAGTTCTATTGAGGACGTAAAAAAGAGAGCAAAGATAGGTAATTCGTCAATAGATTTACTTAAAAAGTTCGGTTGTCTTAAAGGATTACCGGAAAGTGATCAAATGTGCTTCTTTGATGCAATGTAATAAACTGTAAATATATAAACAGCTCGGAATTTGTTCCGGGCTGTTTATTGCTAGACTGTAACATCTATTTTACTGCCTAAATCAGGATTAACACTGAGTTCCATCATTTTAATAAGCTCTTGAGAGTTATCTTTTGAAACGTCCATTACTTTTTTCGTTAATGCTAAGCTGACAGACTGAGAGAGATCGGATTGTTTCATAGCCATTGATAAAGAGGCTATATCCATAATATCAACTCCTTCTGTTAATATATCGAATGAAGAAATCATAACTTAAGCTGCACAAGATATAAAAACTTTTTGGGTTCTATATATAAAAAAGAAATTAAAAAGTTGACAAAAAGCATAATTGTGAATACGATTAGTGTAAGAAAGATAATTTATCTATTCGTATAAAGAGGTGCAAACTATGGATGACAAAAATTATATAGAAAGCTGCAGCTGTTCAACAATACATCAGGACATAGTTGATAAAGTAAAGGAACATATTCCTGGAGAAGAAATACTGTATGATTTGTCTGACTTTTTTAAAGTACTTGGAGATGCTACAAGGATAAAAATACTGTGTGTCTTGTTTCAGTCGGAAATGTGCGTGTGCGATATTGCAGAACTATTGAAAATGACCCAATCCGCAATTTCACATCAATTAAGAGTTTTGAAACAAGCAAGACTTGTAAAGTACAGAAAAGAAGGCAAAGTGGTTTACTATTCTCTTGATGATGATCATGTGAAGAGCATATTCGATCAAGGCTTAATTCATGTATGTGAGAAAAAGCATAATTAGCAGCATTTGTACAAAAGGGTAGTCATATTAAAAATGACTGCCCTTTTGTGAGTGATTATATTTATTAGAAATAAAGAGTTTGAATTGGATTTAATTATTTATTAAGTTTAAAAATTGGTTAAGCCGCTGATTGGAGGAATTTTTAAATATATGCTCGGGAGTACCGGAATCAATCATTAAGCCATTGTCCATAAAGAATACCTTATGAGCTGCATCCTTAGCAAAACTCATTTTATGGGTAACAACAACCATTGTCATTCCTTCAGCAGAAAGTTGTTTCATTACCTTAAGTACTTCGGCTTCAAGCTCAGGATCCAATGCTGATGTTGGTTCATCAAAAAGCAGTACCTGAGGGTCCATAGCCATAGCTCGTGCAATGGCTACCCTTTGCTGTTGGCCGCCTGAAAGTTCATATGGATATTGATCTCTCTTTTCAAGAAGTCCAACTTTTTCGAGAAGACTCAATCCCTTTTTTCTGGATTCGTCCTTTGAACGTTTTAATACAGTAACTTGACCTTCCATTATATTCTCTATAACAGTCATATGAGGGAAAAGGTAGAAGCCCTGAAAAACCATACCGGTTTGCTTTCGAAGAGCTATTGTTTCACTACCCGAGATTTTCATGGTTTTACTAAACTCCAATTCAATAGTGCCAACACTTAATGAACCTTCATTAGGAGTTTCTAAAAGGTTTATGCATCTCAGCAGTGTAGTTTTTCCCGAGCCTGACGGTCCTATTATAACTGCAGTTTCTCCCTTGCCAACATGAAAGTCTATACCTTTGAGTATTTCAGTACTGCCAAAGCTTTTATGCAAATTTTTAATATCTATCATAGAATGCCTCCTGTAATATATACATTTTTTACTTGGTCACATATTTGGATAACTTTTTTTCTATCTTGCTCTGCAATAATGTAAGAAGGCTGCAAAATACAAAATAGATGAAAGCCAATTCAGTGTACAGCCAAAGTGGTTCATAAGTAGCGGCTGTGATTCTTTGAGCGATTTGAAACATTTCAGCTACAGTTATAGTAGCGGCAAGCGAAGTATCCTTTACAAGACTGATAAAGGAGTTTGACAGAGGAGGAATAGAAACTCTGGCTGCTTGCGGAAGGATCACTCTGCGCAAAGCTTGATTATAAGTCATACCTATAGAAGAAGCTGCTTCCCATTGGCCTTTAGGTATTGATAAAATAGCTGCTCGTATGACTTCTGAATTGTACGCACCAACACTTAAAGTAAAACCGATAATAGCGGCGGTTAAGGGACTTAGAATTATTCCCGCTGCAGGGAGACCGAAAAATATGATAAATAACTGGACAAGAAGGGGCGTTCCTCTTATTATTCCTACATAGAATTTCGCTAATAATACTAAAGGTTTGATTTTAGATATTCTGGCCAAAGCCGTAAGCAGAGCAAGAATTAGTCCAAGAGCGAAGGATATAATAGCAAGAGGGACCGTAAATTCCAGTCCCGCCTTTAATAATGGTACAAATGAGTCAATTAATATATTAATTATTCTTATCGTTCTTTCATCAAAATTCATCATATCACCTTTTATTTTGATACATCCGTACCAAACCATTTTTTAGAAATATTTAAATATGTCCCGTCTGACTTCATATCTGCAAGAGCTTTATTAACAGCATCTACAAGCTCTTTATTACCTTTATTAAATAATACTGCGCTTTGTGAAGCATTATTATAATCAGCTACTGACTTAATAGGTGCATCAGGCTTTTGCTTTTTGAAATCAAGGAAAGATAAACTGTCGTTAATTGTGGCATCTACTCTTTTTGAGGCAAGTAAATCTATAGATTGATTAAAACCATCAACTTGTACTAATTCTGCTCCATAGCTTTTGGCAATTTCAGCTAAATTACTTGTAAGAGACTGAGCAGATTTTTTACCCTTTAAATCTTCGAAGACCTTTATATTGTTATTATCCTCCCTAACAATAAGTACGGCTCTTGATACTATATAAGGTGTTGAAAAATCATACTTTTCCTGACGATCAGGTTTTATTGTAACTTCATTAATTACTGCATCGAATCTTTTGGCATCTAAGCCGGCAAACATTCCATCCCATTTAGTTTCTACAAACTCTGCTTTTACTCCGAGTCGCTTTGCTATTTCGTTTGATATTTCCACATCAAAGCCAGTTAAAGTGCCAGTACTGTCATGATAGGTGAAGGGTGCGTAGGTTCCTTCTGTACCGATTCGGATTTTACCGTCTTTTTTTATTTTCTCAAGAAGATTTTTAGGTTCAACTTGTGTACCTGAATTGCCACTCTGACTGTTATTTGATGAACAACCTGAAATACCTGCAGCTAAAGTTAAAGTTAATAATGCGCTTAAAAATAAATTTTTCTTTTTCATTTTATTACCCCCAAATTTTGTATTGATAGTTAGTTAAAAGTTTTAGAAAATAAAAACTTCCGCCTCCAAATATAGAGGCGGAAGATAACTCCCACGGTTCCACTCTACTTGCTATAAATAGATATAGCAGCTCATAAAATTTCGGTACTGACATACCTTTACGCGTTAACGTGCGTATACGCTGCTGTCTACTTGAGTTCGAAGCAGTGCTCAAAGATGCATTCACATAGGGTACACTTAAAATCCCTTTCAGCTTGTAAGGATTTCTCTCTGGCAGTTTAGCCTAAGTTACTAATTCTTATCATAGCAATAATATAATCATAGTAATCCAATAGGAATAGTTGATATCAATATATTACACGGTGAATGCGGGTGTGTCAATAATTTTTTTATAAAGATGTTTAATATTTTATGTTATATAGGGTATGAGTGAATATAGAGGTGTTGTTTGGGAAATCTATTAATAAATTAGAAAGCTAGGAGATGAGGAAAATGCCGTCAAAGTCAGCAAAGGAGAGAAAAAATGATAATAAAGGCAGTAACCCTAAAACTGCAAATCCTATAACTATGGACACTGATAATAATATGCATAAACCGGTAAGAGGATTGCCGGAAAAATAAAAAAATCGCCGGTAGGCGATTTTTTAACTTAACTATTTATTTTTTCCTGTTCAGTTTTTTTGAATACTTTTATATCAAATATATCTAATAAAAACATGAATATAGGAATACCAAAGAGAAGACCCCATACACCCATGAGATGTTCCGAAACTATGAGTATTAAAAAAGTTAAAAATACAGGAAGCTTCGTATTCATAGACATTATTTTAGGATTAAGTACATATGCTTCCAGTGCGTGTATTACAGCTATCATAATCCAAACCGATATTAATGCTTTCACTCCGCCTATTTTTAAAGCTATTATGGAAAGTGGAATGAGAGAAACCCAAACTCCTCCAACAGGTATAAGTCCTAGCAGGAAAATCATCAAACCTAATCCAAGAACCTGAGGAAAGCCCATAAAGTATAAACATATAATTGAAAGTACGCAATTAATAAAAGCTATGAGCAGTTGAGCCTGCATTACCTTAGCAAAGGAGTTTAAGAAACTCTTTGTAAAGTATTTAATGCTCTTAAAAGGTCCTGCTAATTTACTGTACTCTATTCTGCGGCCGAAATTAACAACTTCATCCTTCTCAATGATGAAGAAGAAGCTTAATATAAGCGCGATAAAAATATCAAAGCCTAATTTCCCTATGTTGGTAATAGTTTTAAAAGCAGCTGAACTGCCGGTTTCAATATAATCCTTAATGTCTATATTTTTTATCATGTTAAATATTTTATCATTAACCGTTCCATGTAGCTTGTTTATATCAAAATCTTCAAGCATGGCAATAATATCTTCAAACTGTTTTATAACAACAGGTATATATTTATAGAGGAAATAGGAAATTACTGCCACCACTATAATGAATACAAATGCTATGACAATCTTTCTTTCAACGCGAATCAGCTTTCTTAAATTTACATATAGAAAGTTTTGAATGATAAAAAGAAAAAAAGAAAACACAAAGGTCAGTAAAAGAATGTTCAGCATACCTCTAAAAATAAATATTAATACAGCTACAACTACCAGAGCAGAAAGCTTTTCCAATAAGTCTCTGCTAAAAAAGCTTTTTGAGAGATTCAAATTATTCACCCACCTACCGAATTTCAACAATTAATGATCTTATTATATAATAATGAAATAAAATAGTAAACATAATACTTAATAAAAAGGAGTTATCTTTATACAGAATAATTTCTTTTAAGATAACTCCACGTATCTATTTCTTTTTGCTTTGCAGTTGAAACTCTTTGGCAGCTTTATCACACTTTCTGTTTAGAAAAACTCCGCCTACTACAAAAACAGAAGAAACTATTATAACCATTATAGTCATTGCATCCATTATGATTCACCTCTTCCTAAAAAAATCATATAAAATTATTATAGCATAAAATTAACTAAAGTATATGTTTTCATTATATAACTAAAATAAAATAAATTAAAGATACTATTTGTTGATTTGACATATATGGCAGGCTATGTTAATATTATTTAAAACATAGACCTTTAAGTTGATCCAGAGAGATCAGTAAGGAAGTCATATAGTTCAGGTTTTTCGACTATAGTTATTGTTATGCCTTCCTTTATGGAAGGCATTTTATTTTTGCCTGAATGATGGCTCTTTACCTTTAAATTTAGCCCGGAGAGGCTAAGAAGGAGAGTGATGGATATGTTAAAAACAAGACATTTGATTGATCCCATGGATTTAAGTGTTGAAGAATTAGAAGAGGTTTTTCAATTAGCAGATCAAATCATTTCAGATCCAAAGAAATTTTCCCATATTTGTGATGGGAGGATCTTGGCAACTCTATTTTATGAGCCCAGTACGAGAACAAGATTTAGCTTTGAAGCAGCAATGTTAAGACTGGGAGGTAATGTCATTGGCTTTTCTGAACCTAATTCCAGTTCTGTTTCCAAAGGAGAGAGTATTTCAGATACTATAAGAACTGTAGCATGCTATGCAGACATTGCGGTGATGAGACATCCCAAAGAGGGTGCTCCGAAAATTGCAGCAATGAGTACCGACATGCCCGTTATTAATGCAGGGGATGGAGGACATCAGCATCCAACTCAAACGCTCACAGATTTACTTACTATAAGAAATGTTAAAGGCAGTCTTTCAAACTTGACAATAGGAGTATGCGGAGACTTGAAATTCGGAAGGACGGTTCATTCATTGATTAAAGCCATGTCAAGATATGATAATATCAAATTTGTTCTCATTTCACCTGAAGAATTAAAAGTTCCTGATTATATTATAAATGAAGTGATGATTAAAAATGGAATACAATTTGAAGAAGCCGAAAAGATGGAAGATGTCATAGATAAGTTGGATATATTATATATGACAAGAGTACAGAGGGAAAGGTTCTTTAATGAACAGGATTATATAAGGCTTAAGGATAGTTACATTCTTGATAATGAAAAGATGAGACTTGCTTCTCCAAATATGATAGTACTGCATCCGCTGCCGAGAGTAAATGAAATAGCTTATGAGGTAGACAGCGACTCTAGAGCCTATTATTTTAATCAGGCACAAAACGGCATGTATGTCAGAATGGCACTAATAACTAAATTATTGGGTCTAAAGTAGGGAGGAGCATAATGGTAACAATTAATAGTATAAAAAGAGGAATTGTTATTGATCATATTACCGCTGGGCTGGGAGTTAAAATTTTCAATTACCTGAAGCTTAATGGTGCAGAATTTACTGTAGCTCTGATAATGAATGCTCCAAGTGTAAAAATAGGAAAGAAAGATATAATTAAGATAGAAAACGAACTTCATATAGATTTAACTATGTTAGGATTAATAGATCCTAATATAACAGTGAATATAATAGAAGACGAAATTATTACAACAAAAATCAAGCTGGAAATACCGGTAAGAGTTGAAAATGTTATTAAATGCAGAAATCCGAGATGTGTTACCTCCGTGGAAGAATATGTACCTCATATTTTCCATCTTGTGGACTATGAAAAAAGAGAGTACAGATGTGAGTATTGTGATGATATAGTACGGTTTGAAGATATTTAAGATATATCGGTATTCAAGAGGGAGGACTCATATGGAATTATTGATAAAAGGTGCAAGAGTTGTTGACTGTGATAGTGATTTTATAGGGGATGTATATATAAAGGATGGGAAAATAGCAGAGATCGGTGAAAATATTGAGAGGTCTGCACATACAATACAAGCAAATGGACTGACACTATTGCCGGCTTTCACTGACCTACACTGTCATTTCAGAGATCCTGGCTTTACGTATAAGGAGGATATCGAAACCGGAGCAAAGGCTGCTGTGAAAGGCGGTTTTACTACAGTTAATTTGATGGCCAACACAAAGCCTGTATGCAGCTCATTAGATACAGTGAAATATGTTTTGGAAAAGAGTAATAACCTAAAATTAGTGGATATTCACCAATGTATGTCAATAACTAAAAATTTAGAAGGTAAAAGTATAGAGCATTTAGAAGAACTTGCCTTAGAAAATGAGCTCGTTAAGTTTATATCGGATGATGGAAAAGGTGTGGCAGACAGTAAAATTATGCTGGAGGCAATGTTAAGAGCAAAGGAATTGGAGCTTACTGTTATTTCTCATGCAGAAAGTCCTGAGTTAAGCAATATAGATATGAGATTGGCAGAGAATCTTATGACTTGGAGAGATATAGAACTTTCAAAATATACTGGCTGCTCGCTTCATATGGCACATGTGAGTACGAAAGAAGCTATGGAGTATGTTATTAAAGCAAAGGATGGTGGATATAAAGTAACCTGCGAAGTTATGCCTCATCATATAGCTCTTACTGAAGCTGTTGAATATAGAGTGAATCCGCCCTTAAGGAAAAAAGAAGATGTGGAAGTTCTCATAGCTGCAATACAGAAAGGGTATGTGGATGCTATAGCTACGGACCATGCACCTCACAGTAAAGAAGACAAGGCAAATGGGGCGCCTGGCATTAGTGGAATTGAAACAGCTTTTGCCGTATGCTTTACAGCGCTTGTTAAACCAGGTCATATTAGCTTAAATAAATTGTCCGAGTTAATGTCAAAGAACCCTTCCGAAATCATGAAAATGAAGAAGGGTAAAGTTCGGATTGGATATGAAGCTGACTTAGTATTGGCGGATATTGATACAGCATACGAAATAGATGTGAATGAATTTAGTTCGAAAGGAAAAAACAGTCCTTTCCACGGTTTTAAAGTAAATGGAAAAATAATAAGTACTATTAAAGCAGGAGAGCTTGTATATGAAGCGCAGGTTTAAGCATTTGGGAGCAGATGCTGTTGGAAATGTTAAATAATTAGAAGAGGTGAAAAGATGATTATAGATAAATTATATGAAAGAGTAAGAGAACGAGGAGTAGTGTGCGTAGGACTAGACACAGATTTGGAATATATACCGGAAGATTTCAGAAATAGCTGGGGAAATATAGAAGACAGTCTCTTTAACTTCAACAGAAAAATTATTGATGCAACTGTAGATGCAGCAGCTTGCTTCAAAGTTCAAATTGCTTACTACGAAGCATATGGTTTAGCCGGATTAAAAGCATACTCAAGAACCCTAAAATATTTAAGGGACATAGATGCTGTAATTATAGCTGATGTAAAAAGAGGAGATATAGCAAAAACAGCTGAAA
>JAEZDX010000547.1 GCA_023417975.1 Bacillota bacterium | reverse complement strand
ATTTTGACCAAAGAAGAGAGCAAGAAGCAAATCAAGCCAAGGTATTAAAAGAGAGGGCTTTAAACTATTTTAAGGAATTAAATTATTCCACTAAAGAAAAAAAGAGTATTGATTATGAAAGACTGAGAGAGGATGCAGTGCTTGTAGGAAGCTATATGAATGCTGATGTATTTATATTTGATCCTTCAGGATACGTTCATCTTGTTTCAAACAGTGAGTATGAGAAATTTCTCGCAAACAGTTTTATTAGTCCATATATGGGAAAGCTGAGAGCAGGCCAAAGTATCGAAAAGAAAAATGCATATAAGAGCAAGGAGCTTTTTGACAAGGACATGTATGCATATATTATACCGGTAATGGAAAACGAGTCCTTTTATGGAGCTGTGGCAATGTTCACCCCTATGACTTATGTTAATACGCCTTTGAGAAGAATTGAGGAGTATATATGGGTAACAGCTTTTGTATTAACTGCAGTTGCAGCTATTCTAATATATCAATTTACTAAAAAAATGATATTGTGGCCTCTAGCTGAGATAAATAACGCAGCAAGGAAGATATCAAAAGGTGAAGTTGAAAGAAGAGTTGACTTAAAATCCAAAGATGAAATCGGAGAGCTTGCAGAGTCATTTAATATAATGGCAAACTCTTTGGAAAAGGTTGAAAATAACAGAAGAGAATTTATATCTAATGTATCCCACGAGTTAAGATCGCCTATAACATCTATTAAAGGTTTCATTGGCGGCATGCTGGATGGAGTAATACCTAAAGATAAGGAAAGTTATTATCTTTCCGTTACCTATGAAGAAATTCAAAGGTTAACCAGACTGGTAAACGATTTACTTGATCTTTCTGCTATGGAAGCAGGTAAGTTTAAGCTTAGCATAGGAGAAATAGATATAAACGAAATAATACGTTTATGTGTTATTAAGTTTGAAACAAAGATAAACTTGAAACGGCTCAAGGTAGATGTAACTTTGCAGGATGAACATTTGTATGCTATTGGTGATAGAGACAGAATTATTCAAGTAGTTATAAATCTCTTAGATAATGCTATAAAGTATGTCAGTGATGGCGGTATTATAAAAATTGTTACGAGAACAAAAGGTGATAAGGTTCTTGTGACTATATTTAATAACGGACCTATTATATCACCTGAAGATTTCAAACATATTTGGGAAAGATTTTACAAGTCCGACAAGTCACGTACTTCAAAGGTAAGTACAGGCTTAGGACTGCCGATTGTGAGAAATATACTGACTCAGCTCGGAGAGGACATTTGGGTGGAGAACGGTGAAAGAGAAGGGGTAACCTTTCATTTTACGCTGAAAAAAGCATAGCATTATTTTGGAGGTGCTGCATGGAAAAAAATAATAATTTTAGGACAAATATCAAATGGGACAATATTGGAGAATTGAATGACACCGGTAATGCAGGCTTCAATGAGAGTTATGAATACAAGGAAGCACAGCAGCCTAAAGCTGTAGAGGAAAATCCTGAGCTTGAAAGTTTAAACAATTGCGGTGCTATTAAATTCAGAAACAATAGGAGAAAGACTAAAATTAAAATGGCGTTTAAGGGAGTGGCCTTCGTACTGATAGCTTCTCTTTCAGGAGGTGTCACGGCAGCTATCATGGTTAATAAAATGGCTAAAACAACCGGTATGGGTAGAACGTCACCAGGAAGTATATACGTGGATCCAAATCCATCAGGGATTCAAATACCAAAAAACAATATAAGCAGAGTGGCGGAGGCTGTAGGACCTACAGTGGTAGGTATAAGCAATAATGCGGATAACTTTCTCGGAGGAACAGTTAGCAAATTCATGGGCTCAGGAGTAGTGTTTGATTCAAGCGGATATATAGTCACTAATTATCATGTAATAGATGGTTCGGAAAGAATTATGGTGAAGATTCCAGGAGTTGCGGACACATATAAAGCGGACTTGGTAGGCAGCGATAAAACATCTGATTTAGCAGTACTAAAGATTAAGGCCAATGGTCCGTTATATGCAGCAAAGCTTGGGGATTCGCAAAAAGTGAGAGTGGGAGATACTGCTATTGCAATAGGTAATCCGTTGGGAGAAGAATTCGCAGGTACTGTTACCGCTGGGATAGTAAGTGCCAATAACAGAAAAATTAGTGCAATGAATACACAGACCGGACAAGAGGTTTACTATACAGTGCTTCAGACAGATGCGGCTGTAAATCCGGGAAGCAGCGGTGGACCTTTGTGTAATGAGGCCGGAGAAGTTATAGGAATAGTAAGTCTTAATCTAAGCCAGCAAAATGTGCAGGGTATGGGCTTTGCAATTTGTTCTGAAGAGGTAATTAAGGTAATTAACGAAATACGAACTAATGGAAATGTTAAAAGGCCTTATATTGGTGTGTACGGTCAAACAACCTCCTATCAGGACGGCACAGGTATAGAAGGAGTTTACGTATCTAAGGTATATCCCGGAACGGGCGCAGCAGATGCTGGAATTGTACCTTTTGATATAATAACAGAGATTAATGGAAAGAAGATAAAGACTAAGGAAGAGTTAAATACAATTGAAGAAGCAAGCAAAATAGGGGATATACTAAAATGTAAGGTTTGGAGATCGGGTAAGTCGGTGGAGCTTGAGGTTAAGGTAAGTCAAAGACCATAGTTGATTCCATATGCAAAGTATGTGACGGTACTTGTCACATGCTTTGTTGTGCTTGCTTTTAAAAATATAGTAATTAGTGTACAATATGAGTATCGTAGTTGCGGAGGTAGAACAATGTTTTTAATAGTGGGACTAGGAAATCCAGGAATTCAATATGAAGATACAAGGCACAATGTGGGCTTTAATATATTAGATTTAATTGCTAAACAGTATAAAATTAGCATAAGCAGGATAAAATTTAAAGGTGTATATGGAGAAGGAAGTATTGGCGGTGAAAAGGTAATACTGTTAAAGCCCCAGACGTATATGAACAATAGCGGAGAAAGTGTAGGGGAACTCGCAAGATTTTATAAGATAAAAAATGAAAATATCATTGTTGTATATGATGACATGAGTCTTGAGGTAGGAAGAATAAGAATTAGAGTCAAGGGTAGTGCAGGGGGACATAACGGAATAAAAAGTTTAATTGCGCATCTTTCATCAGATGAATTTCCAAGGATTAAAGTAGGAGTAGGACAGCCTAAAGGTGAATGGGTTAATCATGTACTTGGGAAATTCAGCAGCTCTGATGACGAAAAGCTGAACAAGACCTATGAGGCCGTACTAGCTTCCGTTGAAACTATAATAAGCACTGGAATTGATGAAGCAATGAATAGATATAATTCATTTAAAATAAATAGCTAACCATAGATATTGATAAAGTGAGTG